>NZ_JAMYBV010000023.1:0-73452 GCF_024126635.1 Pseudomonas sp. VA159-2
GTTTTTGCCTCCTTTTGCCCGCGTGCAAAAGGAGGTCGCCGTAAAGGCGAAAAGGTGACTGTGCGTCGATATAGCCAATGAATGCGCATACAAGAATCAAAACAACCACTGCAGATCCAGATCCAGATCCACCCCCCACGACCTATACTCCAACTCCCCAAAAACAACAGCAAGGAGCCCCCCATGCCCCTGGAAAAACAAGGCACCTGCCTGTGCAAGGCCACCCACCTGAACCTCACCCTGGAAAACACCCACGTCAGCGCCTGTCACTGCAGCATGTGCCGCAAGTGGACCGGCGGCCCGCTGCTGGCGGTGCAGTGCAGCCAACCCCCTGAGATCGAAGGCCCCGCGCCCAGCGTCTACGACTCATCCGCCTGGGCCGAGCGCGGCTTCTGCGCCAAGTGCGGCACGCACCTGTTCTATCGCCTGAAGGCAACCGGCCTGTGCGTGGTCCCGGTCGGTGTGCTGGATGGTGAACAAACCTGGACCTTCACCGAGCAGATCTTCATCGACGAAAAACCCACCTGGTACTGCTTCAGCAACCAGACCGAGAACCTCACCGGCCAGCAGGTGTTCGATCAATTCGCCCCGTCCTGAACCTGCCCGCCTTGCCAAACCACGACATTCCTGAGAAAACGGCGGCCACTGAAAAACCGCTTCGAGGAACCTGCCATGAGCAGTGAGCTGCAAGTCATCGATCTCCAGCAAGGCGACGGCAAGACCGTGGTCAAGGGCGCGCTGATCACCACCCAGTACCGCGGCACCCTGGCCGACGGCAGCGAGTTCGACTCCTCGTGGGCGCGCGGCAAGCCGTTCCAGTGCGTGATCGGCACCGGCCGGGTGATCAAGGGCTGGGACCAAGGCCTGATGGGCATGCGCGTCGGCGGCAAGCGCAAGCTGCTGGTGCCGGCGCACCTGGGCTATGGCGAACGCAGCGTCGGTGCGATCCCGCCGAATTCGGACCTGACCTTCGAGATCGAACTGCTCGAAGTGCTGACCCGCGACGACTGATCGGCCGCGCAACAATTCGGCAACACAGGCGCGCTAACCTTGAGCCTGTCCACGGAACGGCACGCGTAGTCACGGACGACCCCGCCACGGATGGCGACCACGACAAGGATGCCCTGCGGCTTCGGCCGCGGGGCAATGTCGTCTTGCTGCGGTTGCTGCTACTGTCGCTGCTGACGCCCAGGACAGGAAGGCAGGGATGAACCCGCAGGTAACAGTGATCGGCGGCGGCGTGATTGGCCTGGCTACGGCCTACGCACTGGTGCGTGACGGCTGGCAGGTCGACCTGGTGGAGGCCCGCGACAGCCTGGCCAGCGCCACCAGCTTCGCCAATGGCGGGCAACTTTCCTATCGTTACGTCGCGCCGCTGGCGGATGCCGGGGTGCCCTGGCAGGCCCTCGGCTGGCTGCTGCGCGGCGACTCGCCGCTGCGCTTGCGCGTGCGCCTGGACCCGGCGCAGTGGCGCTGGCTGGCGGCCTTCCTGTTGGCTTGCCGGCGCTCGGTCAATCGCCGTCACACGGCGCAACTGCTGAACCTTGCCCTGCACAGCCAGGTGGTGTTGCAGCGTTGGCGCGAAGAGGACGGCCTCGACGGCTTTGCCTGGCGGCGCAACGGCAAGCTCGTGGCCTTTCGCACGCAAGGCGCCTTTGCTCAGGCTCGCGCCCAACTGCTCGACCCCGACAGCCAACAGGTGCTGGATGCCGTGGCGGTGCGCGGGCTCGACCCGGCGCTGGCTCAGGCGCCCTTCGTCGGCGGGGTGTTCACCGCCGCCGAGGAGGTCGCCGATTGCCACCGTTTCTGCCTGCGCCTGGCCGAGCGCCTGCAGGCCTCGGGGCGCTGCCGGACGCACTTGGGCCAGCCGGTGACACGGCTGGTCGCGCAAGATCGACGCGTGGTCGCGCTGCAGCTTGGCCAGCAGCGCCTGGCGGTGCAACGGCTGGTGCTTTGCGCCGGGCACCGCAGCGCCGGCCTGGCCCTGCCGGGGCTCAAGCTGCCGGTGTATCCGCTCAAGGGCTACAGCCTCACCGCGCCGATTGGCGCCAGCCACGAAGCACCCGAGGTCAGCCTCACCGACTACGAGCGCAAGGTTGTCTACGCCAGGTTGGATGACCAGCTGCGGGTGGCGGCGATGGTCGACATCGTCGGCTATGACGAGTCGGTCGATGCTGGCAGACTCAGGAGCATGCGCCGGCTGGCCTGGGAGACGCTGCCCCAGGCCGCCGACTACCAGCAGGCGGTGGAGTGGGCGGGGATGCGCCCGGCGACGCCGAGCGGCGTGCCGATCGTCGGCGCCACGGGCTACCGCAACCTGTGGCTGAACCTGGGGCATGGCGCCCTGGGGTTCACCCTGGCCTGCGGCAGCGCCGAGCGGCTGGCGAGGCTGTTGCGCTGAGTGCGCGGGCCTGCCCCAGGCCCCTCAAGCCATGCGAACCTGCTGGCGAACCAGGCACCGCGGTGGAGGGCAACGGCTGCGCCGGCGTTCGCCGGCGAGCCGGCTCCTACGGGTGTTTTCGGCCTGTCATTGCCCCGCTAGGAGCTTTGCTGGCGAACACTGGCGTGCCAGCAAGGCTGGTGCCGGCTGGGTCGAGGCAGGCCTCAAGCGCTGTAGTCGATCTGTAACAATTTTGTAGCAATTGCCTGAGACTATGCTGCTCAACTGTTGCGCAAGTGCTCTACCTGGCTGCTATCGATCGATGGCGGCCTTTTTTTGGCCAGCGAACGAGGACAAGGATGTCTGTCGGCGACGCGGTTGCGCGCCGTTTCCTTCCCTCCTTGTTCCGAGATCCGCGATGTTGCGTAAATCCCTCAGAGTGCAAATTCTCAGCTTGCTCGGCGCCAGCCTGGCGGCGATCTTGCTGATCGCGTTGGCGTGCTTCCAGTTCCTGTCCTCCAGCGTGCGTGGCTATGCCGAGCTGGTTGACGGCCCTCTGCGTGCCTCGCAGTTGATCGACGAGGCCAACCTGCAGTTCAAGATCCAGGTGCAGGAGTGGAAGAACGTGCTGTTGCGCGGGCGCCAGCCGGCCGAACTGGACAAGTACTGGCAGCAGTTCCAGGCACGCGAGCAGCAGGTACAACAGGTACTGGGCCAGTTGGTCGAGGGCAGTGAGCCGGCGCTCAAGGCGCGCCTGGAGCAGCTCAAGGCCAGCCACCGGCAGTTGGGCGCGGCGTATGAGCAGGGGCGTCAGGCGTTTCTGGCGGCCGCTGGCGATCCGTTGGCCGGCGACCTGGCGGTCAAGGGCGTGGACCGCGCCACCAGCGACCAGATGAGTGCCTTGGTCGAGCAGTTGCGTGCCGATGCCCGTGGCCGCGCCGCCGAGATCAGTCGCAACGCCGAGCGCACCCTGTGGTGGGGCGTACTGGTAATGTTGGCCTCGGCGCTGCTGGTCGGGTTGTTCAGCCTATGGCTGGTCAATCGCAGCCTGGTCGAGCCGATCCGGCAATTGATCGATTACGTCGCCCAGCTTAGCCAGGGTCGTTTTGCTGCGCGGGTCGAGAGTCGCCGCGAGGACGAGCTTGGCCGCCTGGCGCGGGCGGCCAATACCCTGCGTGATTTTCTTGCCGACACCGTCAGCCGGCTCAAGGACAACGCCGGCGAACTGGAGAGCGCCAGCGGCCAGTTGCGCAGTATCGCCAGCGACATGGCCCATGGCACCCAGGACCAGTTCCTGCGTACCGACCAGGTGGCCACGGCCATGCACGAAATGTCCGCCACTGCCGAAGAAGTCGCCCGTCATGCCGCCGATGCCGCGCGGGCGGCGGGCCAGGCAGACCACAGCGCCCAGGTGGGCGGGCAGGTGATGCAACAGACCATCGACATCATTGGCCTGGTCAATCGCGAGATCGCCGGCACGGCAACGGTGATCCGCCACCTGGAGAACGACAGCACGCGTATCGGCAAGGTCCTCGAAGTCATCCGCGGGATTGCCGAACAGACCAACCTGCTGGCGCTCAATGCGGCCATCGAAGCGGCCCGCGCTGGCGAGGCGGGGCGAGGTTTCGCGGTGGTAGCCGATGAAGTACGCAGCCTGGCCCAGCGCACGGCGGCGTCGATTGCCGAGATCCAGCAGATCATCGAGGCGGTGCAGTCGGGGGCGGTGCAGGCGGTCAAGGCCATCGAGAATGGCCAGCAGCGCAGCGAGGAAGGCGCCGAGCAGGTGCAGCAGGCGGGGCAGATGCTGCAGCGCATCACCACGGCGGTAGAGGCCATTCGTGACATGAACCGACAGATCGCCACCGCAGCGCAGGAGCAGACCAGCGTGGCGGAGGACATTTCGCGCAACCTGGTCGAGATTACCCGGATCGCCACGGCCAACCAGCAGGCGGTGCAGCATACCGAGCAGGCGGGTAAGCGCTTGCATGGGCTATCGGCGCAGCTTGGCGAGGTGACTTCGCGGTTGAGTGCCTGAGGGCTGAACTCATTGGCGTATGGCGGTGATTGCCAATGTCGGGTCTGGGCATCGCCATCGCAGGGGCGATCGTTCGTCGGCGTGCCGGTCCAGCTGTGCAGATTCCCTCTGTTACGTAACTGTAATCTTGACTATCCTGCGATCTGTCCCAGTACACTTCGCAACTGTTACGGTATTCTGGCTCCAGCAGTGAGCCGCACAAGAACAACGATCCCGTCCGTGCTTCGAGACAACGCCATGACCAACCTGCTGTTGTACCAGCGCATCGCCCAGCAACTGGCCGACGATATCCGGCGTGGTGTCTATCAGCCCGGCGAGCGCGTACCTTCGGTACGCAAGATGAGTGCCCAGCTCAATGTCAGTCATGCCACCGTGCTGCAGGCGTACGCCAACCTCGAAGATCAAGGCCTGATCCGCGCCCGGCCGCAGTCCGGCTATTACGTGCACCAGACCCCCGCCCTGACCGCGCAGACCCCGGACATCGCCCGCGTCGAACGGCCTGGCCTGGTCACCCGTGCCAGCATCATCCAGCAGGTACTGGTCGAGGCGCGCCGTGACGGCGTGTTCCCGTTCGGCGCGGCGGTGCCGCATGTAGATTACCTGCCGGTGCGCGCGCTGCACCAGCAACTGGCCAAGGTCACCCGTTTCCACAGCCCGCGCGCCTTCAGCTACATGTTCAGCCCAGGGTTCGAGCCGCTGCGTCGGCAGATCGCCATTCGCATGCGCGACGCTGGAGTGCTGGTCGATCCACGCGAAGTGGTGGTGACCCACGGTTGTGTCGATGCCTTGCAAATGTCGTTGCGGGTGCTGACCCGTCCCGGGGATCTGATCGCCGCCGAATCGCCGACCTACTATGGATTGCTGCAACTGGCCGACCTGCTGGGCCTGAAGGTCATCGAAATCCCCAGCGATCCGGCCACCGGTATCAGCCTCGAAGCCTTGCAGCTGGCGGCCAACCAGTGGTCGATCAAGGCCCTGGTGCTGACGCCGCGCTTGAGCAATCCGCTGGGCGGAACCATGCCGGAGGAGCGGCAGAAGCAATTGCTGCGCCTGGCCTCGGACTTCGATATCCAGATCGTCGAGGACGACATCTATGGCGAGCTGATGTTCGAGCAGGGGCGTACCAAGGCGCTCAAGGCGTTCGATCGCCTTGATCGGGTCATCTACTGCTCGAGCTTTTCCAAGACCTTGTCGCCGGGCGTGCGTGTCGGCTGGATGATCGCCGGGCGCTACCAGGACGAGATCCAGCGCCTGCAGACTTTCACTACCCACTCGGCGTGCAGCGTGACGCAAATGGGGGTGGCGGCCTACCTGGAGAACGGTGGCTATGACCGCCATCTGCGCTACATCCGCCAGGAATACCGCAAGAACCTCAGCGCCTACCAGCTAGCCGTGCAGCAGCACTTCCCCGAAGGCACGCAGATGACCCGGCCCACCGGCGGGTTCATTCTCTGGGTGAGCCTGCCGGGGCGGGTCAACACCCAGGACTTGCACGTGCGCGCGTTGGAGCAGGGTATCAGCATTGCCCCAGGGCTGATCTTCAGCAATACCGAGCAGTTCAACCACTGTATCCGGCTCAATTGCGCCATTCCCTGGAACAAGGAGGCCGAGCGCGCGGTGATCACGCTGGGCCTGCTGGCCCGGCAATTGTGCCAGGAGACCTCGCCCTCACTTTTGTAGGCTTGTCAGATGCGCGGTGAACAGGGAGCATACGCGTTTTAAAGGTTGCTCCCGGTACTCATGAACGCGCTTCGTCCTCTCGTCCTCGCCCTGTGTCTCGCCTTGCCCTGGATGCCAAGTGCAGCGGCCCAGGCCGCCGAGCCCGTGGCCAAGGCCCGGAGTGCCCAAGGCAAGGCGGCCGCCAAGGCGCCTGCCAAGCCCAAGGCGAGCGTCAAGTCCAAGGTGCCGGCAAAGCCCCAGGCCAAGCCTAAACCCAGGCCTAAGCCAAAGCCCAAGGCAAAACCGGTCGGCAAGGCGCTGCCCAAGGCCAAGGTCGACTTGAGCCTGCCCAGCGAGTTGGTCAGGCATCTCGAGCCGGACCTGGGGGAGACGCCGGTGGTACGCAAGCCCTTGCTGCCCTCGATGTTCCCCACCAAGCCTGAATCCGACAGCAGCCCTTTCCAGCTCAATGGTCGGTTGATCAGCAACGAAATGCAGTTGCAACTGCGCAACGACAGCCGCCGGGAAGTGGAAGGGGCGGCCATCGATTTCGAATTTCGCAACTGACTATTGGGTCATGCGCGATTTCATCCATCCGGTAATTTCAAACGTGTGTTTGAGCGGTTAGTATCCAGGGACGTTCGTCCCGCTTTGCTCCTGGGAGTCCTGTTGTCATGAAATGCCGCGAGGGTTGTGGTGCCTGCTGCATCGCCCCGTCCATCAGTTCGCCGATCCCGGGCATGCCCCAGGGCAAGCCGGCCGGCGAACGTTGCCTGCACCTGAATGTCGATAACCTCTGTGCGCTGTTCGGCAAGCCCGAGCGGCCGCCGGTGTGTGGCGGCTTCAAGGCGCAAGTGGACATCTGTGGCAGCGATCGCGACGAGGCCATCCGCATCATCGGGTGGCTGGAGCAGGTGACGGCGGCGTGACAGGTTGGATCTTCGACAACAAGGAACAACATGATGAGATCGATCAAGCGTATTGCCCTGCTGTGTGGCATGGGAGTGGTGCTGGCGCCGGCGGCCTGGGCCGAGAACTGGCAGGTGGCCAAGGACGAGGAGGGCATCAAGGTCTCCCTCAGCGAAGTGGCGGGCTCCAAGTACAAGGCTTATCGCGGCGTGACCGTGATCAAGGCGCCGCTGGCCAAGGTCAAGGCGTTGCAGGAAGACGTGGCGGGCGCCTGCGCCTGGATTCATGAGTGCAAGACGCAAAAGTTGCTCAAGACCGAGGGTGAGCAGAGCTGGACCTACACCCAGTTCAACACGCCCTGGCCGGTGACGCCGCGGGACTCGATCCTGCATGTGACCACGGTTCGGGAGGCTGACGGCAGCCTGACCCGCAAGCTCCAGGAGGAGCCGAAGTATCTGCCGGAGGAGAAGGGCTTCGTGCGTGTTGCCCAGGTGGAGGGCTTCTGGAAGCTGGTGCCCAAGGGTGACAGTACCGAAGTGACCTACCAGGTGCACACCGAGCCAGGCGGCAGCGTGCCGTCGTGGCTGGCCAACAAGTTCGTGGTGGATGCGCCGTTCAATACCCTCAAGGGGTTGAAAGAGCGTGCCGAGAAGAACTAAAGGCTAGCTTGCGCCCTGTCGGGCTGGTCTGCGGGAGCGGCCTTGTGTCGCGAAAGGGCCGCGCAGCGGCCCCGGCAATCGCCACGGCTGCGAAGGCCGAGGGCGCTGCGCGCCCTGTTCGCGACACAAGGCCGCTCCTACAGGAGGGGCTGGGCGAATTGGAGCAAAAAAGGCTGCCCGAGGGCAGCCTTTTTGCGTTCGGCCGGCAGGCTTACTTGCGGTCCTTCAGCTCGACGATGTCGCGCTGCTCGTGACCGGTGTACAGCTGGCGCGGACGGCCGATCTTGTAAGGGCCGGAGAGCATTTCCTTCCAGTGCGAGATCCAGCCCACGGTACGTGCCAGGGCGAAGATCACGGTGAACATGCTGGTCGGGATGCCGATGGCCTTGAGAATGATGCCCGAGTAGAAGTCGACGTTCGGGTACAGCGAGCGCTCGACGAAGTATGGGTCGGTGAGGGCGATCTCTTCCAGGCGCATGGCCAGTTCCAGCTGCGGGTCGTTCTTGATGCCCAGCTCGCCGAGCACTTCATCGCAGGTCTTCTTCATCACGGTGGCGCGCGGGTCGCGGTTTTTGTACACGCGGTGGCCGAAGCCCATGAGCTTGAACGGGTCGTTCTTGTCCTTGGCTTTGGCGATGAACTTGTCGATGTTCGAGACATCGCCGATTTCATCGAGCATGGTCAGCACGGCTTCGTTCGCACCGCCGTGGGCAGGGCCCCATAGCGCGGCGATGCCGGCGGCGATACAGGCGAACGGGTTGGCGCCCGAGGAGCCCGCCAGGCGCACGGTGGAGGTGGAGGCGTTCTGCTCGTGGTCGGCGTGGAGGATGAAGATCCGGTCCATCGCCTTGGCCAGCACCGGGCTGATCGGTTTGATCTCGCACGGGGTGTTGAACATCATGTGCAGGAAGTTTTCCGCGTACGACAGGTCGTTGCGCGGGTACATCATGGGCTGGCCCATGGAGTACTTGTAGACCATCGCCGCCAGGGTCGGCATTTTCGCGACCAGGCGCACGGCGGAGATCTCGCGGTGCTGCGGGTTATTGATGTCCAGCGAGTCGTGATAGAACGCCGACAGGGCGCCGACCACGCCGCACATCACCGCCATGGGGTGAGCGTCGCGACGGAAGCCGTTGAAGAACGACTTCAACTGCTCGTGAACCATGGTGTGGTTCTTCACGGTGCTGACGAACTGGGCCTTCTGCTCGGCATTGGGCAATTCGCCGTTGAGCAGCAGGTAGCAGGTCTCGAGGTAGTCCGATTGCTCGGCGAGCTGTTCGATCGGGTAGCCGCGGTGCAGCAGGACACCCTTGTCGCCGTCGATATAGGTGATCTTCGACTCGCACGAGGCGGTCGCCATGAAGCCGGGGTCGAAGGTGAAGTGGCCGGATGCCCCCAACCCGCGGACGTCGATAACATCGGGACCAACGGTGCCGGTTAAAATGGGCAGCTCGACGGGGGCAGCGCCCTCGATGATCAACTGCGCTTTTTTGTCAGCCATGTGGCCTCCTATTAATGCTTGAAATCATCAGACAGACCCCCCACGCAGGGCCCGCACCACTATAGAGGGATAAATTCGAATGTCAATTTGCCTAAAGGCTGGTTGAAACGCCCTCTAAGGCCTGGTTTTTCACGAAATTCTCGCCCGTTTACGCCTTTTGGTCATTAAAGGCAATGCGCTATTTGGGCGAGCCCCTCACGTTGTCATGAGCAGCCTAACTGTCTATACTCGGCAGCCGACTCCCAGGGGCTTTCCAGCCCGTCCTGCTGGGTGTCGTCGCTCTCCTGGGTGGTGGGTACCTGACCAGTACACTTACCAACAACTTTGCCCTGTTAGCTAGGGGCTCTTCAGTGTGAAAAAAGCCGTGAAAAGCCAACGACCTGTAAACCTAGACCTAAGGACCATCAAACTCCCGATCACCGCGTACACGTCCATTCTTCACCGTATCTCCGGCGTCATCCTGTTCCTCGGCCTTGCCATCATGCTTTACGCACTGGGCAAGTCGCTGGGTT
Organism: Pseudomonas sp. VA159-2; assembly: GCF_024126635.1. Taxonomy (NCBI): domain Bacteria; kingdom Pseudomonadati; phylum Pseudomonadota; class Gammaproteobacteria; order Pseudomonadales; family Pseudomonadaceae; genus Pseudomonas; species Pseudomonas sp. VA159-2. The sequence goes on from NZ_JAMYBV010000023.1 coordinate 9,656, forward strand.
CCGAGGAAGGCTTTGCCGAGGTGAAGGCGTGTCTGACCAGCCCGCTGGCCAAACTGGTGACCTGGGGCCTGCTGTCCGGCCTGCTGTACCACCTCGTGGCAGGTGTGCGCCACCTGATCATGGACATGGGTGTCGGTGAGACGCTGGAAGGCGGCAAGCTGGGCTCGAAAATCGTGATCGTCATCTCCGTGGTGCTGATCGTTCTGGCGGGAGTTTGGGTATGGTAACTAATGTCACGAACCTGTCGCGTTCGGGCCTCTATGACTGGATGGCGCAGCGCGTCTCGGCGGTCGTTCTCGCGGCTTACTTCATCTTCCTGATCGGCTACCTCGCCGCCCACCCGGGCATCGACTACGCCCAGTGGCACGGTCTGTTCTCCAACAACGCGATGCGTATCTTCAGTCTGCTGGCCCTGGTTGCCCTGGGCGCCCACGCCTGGGTCGGTATGTGGACCATTGCCACCGACTACCTGACGCCGATGTCGTTCGGCAAGTCGGCGACTGCGATTCGTTTCCTGTTCCAGGCGGTATGCGGCGTTGCGATGTTCGCTTACTTCGTCTGGGGTGTGCAGATTCTCTGGGGTATCTGATTCATGGCTAACATTCCAACCATTTCCTTCGACGCCATCATCATCGGTGGCGGCGGGGCAGGCATGCGCGCAGCGCTGCAACTGGCTCAAGGCGGCCACAAGACCGCCGTGGTCACCAAGGTCTTCCCGACCCGTTCGCACACCGTTTCCGCTCAGGGCGGCATCACCTGCGCCATCGCTTCGGCCGACCCGAACGACGACTGGCGCTGGCACATGTACGATACCGTCAAGGGCTCCGACTACATCGGTGACCAGGACGCTATCGAATACATGTGCCAGGAAGGCCCGGCCGCGGTCTTCGAGCTGGACCACATGGGCCTGCCGTTCTCCCGTACCGAAACCGGTCGTATCTACCAGCGTCCGTTCGGTGGCCAGTCCAAGGACTTCGGCAAGGGTGGCCAGGCTGCCCGTACCTGCGCCGCCTCCGACCGTACCGGTCACGCGCTGCTGCACACCCTGTACCAGGGCAACCTGAAGGCAGGCACCACCTTCCTCAACGAGTACTACGCCGTTGACCTGGTGAAGAACCAGGACGGCGCTTTCGTCGGTGTGATCGCGATCTGCATCGAAACCGGCGAAACCATGTACATCAAGTCCAAGGCCACCGTGCTGGCCACTGGCGGTGCCGGCCGTATCTACGCCTCCACCACCAACGCCCTGATCAATACCGGCGACGGTATCGGCATGGCCCTGCGTGCCGGCGTGCCGGTGCAGGACATCGAGATGTGGCAGTTCCACCCGACCGGCATCGCCGGCGCCGGTGTACTGGTCACCGAGGGTTGCCGCGGTGAGGGTGGCTACCTGATCAACGCCCACGGCGAACGCTTCATGGAGCGTTACGCGCCGAACGCCAAAGACCTGGCCGGCCGCGACGTGGTTGCCCGTTCCATGGTCAAGGAAATCATCGCCGGCAATGGCGTGGGCCCGAACAAGGACCACGTGCTGCTGAAACTGGACCACCTGGGCGAGGAAGTGCTGCACAGCCGCCTGCCAGGCATCTGCGAGCTGTCCAAGACCTTCGCCCACGTCGACCCTGTGGTCGCGCCGGTTCCGGTCGTGCCGACCTGCCACTACATGATGGGCGGCGTTGCCACCAACATTCACGGCCAGGCCATCACCATGGACGCCGAAGGCAAGGACCAGATCATTCCGGGTCTGTTCGCCGTGGGTGAAGTGGCGTGCGTATCGGTTCACGGTGCCAACCGCCTGGGCGGCAACTCGCTGCTCGACCTGGTGGTCTTCGGTCGCGCCGCCGGCCTGCACCTGGAAAAGGCGCTGAGCGATGGCGTCGAGTACCGCGATGCCAGCGACACCGATGTCGATGTTGCCCTGAACCGCCTGAACAAGCTCAACGAGCGCACCAGCGGCGAAGACGTTGCCAGCCTGAAGCGCGAGCTGCAGAGCTGTATGCAGAACTACTTCGGTGTGTTCCGTACCGGCGAATACATGCAGAAGGGTATCGAGCAGCTGGCCGGCCTGCGTGATCGCATTGCCAACGTCAAGATCAACGACAAGTCCCAGGCCTTCAACACCGCGCGTATCGAGGCGCTGGAGCTGCAGAACCTGCTGGAAGTCGCCGAAGCTACCGCCATTGCGGCCGAAGCCCGTAAAGAGTCCCGCGGCGCGCACGCCCGTGAAGACTTCGAAGACCGTGACGACGAAAACTGGCTGTGCCACACCCTGTACTACCCGGGTGAGAAGCGCGTCGCCAAGCGTGGCGTCAACTTTGCGCCGAAGACAGTTCCTGCCTTCGAACCAAAAGTCCGGACTTACTAAGGGTGGCCGCTATGTTGAAAGTCGAAGTTTATCGTTACAACCCGGACACCGACTCGGCGCCCAAGATGGAGTCGTTCGACGTCGATACCGGCGGCAAGGACCTGATGGTGCTGGACGTGCTGGCGCTGATCAAGGAGAAGGACGAGGGCTTCTCGTACCGTCGCTCCTGCCGTGAAGGCGTTTGCGGTTCCGATGGCATGAACATGAACGGCAAGAACGGCCTGGCCTGCATCACCCCGCTGTCGGGCGTGGTCAAGGGCAACAAGCTGGTGCTGCGCCCGCTGCCGGGCCTGCCGGTCATTCGTGACCTGGTCGTCGATATGAGCATCTTCTACAAGCAGTACGAGAAGGTGAAGCCGTTCCTGCAGAACGACACGCCGGCCCCGGCCATCGAGCGTCTGCAGTCGCCGGAAGATCGCGACAAGCTGGACGGTCTGTACGAGTGCATCCTGTGCGCTTGCTGCTCGACTTCCTGCCCATCGTTCTGGTGGAACCCGGACAAGTTCCTGGGCCCCGCCGCGCTGCTGCAGGCCTATCGCTTCCTGGCCGACAGCCGTGACACCAAGACTCAGGAGCGCCTGGCGTCCCTGGATGACCCGTTCAGCGTATTCCGCTGCCGCGGGATCATGAACTGCGTGAACGTGTGCCCGAAGGGTCTGAACCCGACCAAGGCAATCGGTCACGTGCGTAACATGCTGCTGCAAAGCGGCACCTGATTCACCGTTGTACCTGCAGTAAGCCGAGGTGCGGGTGGTGAGCCCGCACCGAGGTAAAACCCGAGCAAGGGCGCACGACGCCCGCGCTCATTACCTATGAAGATATGAGACCAGCAGGGGCTTCCGGGCTGGTACCCGGAAAATCAGCAGGATCCAGGTGGCGTGGTTCAGTCGCTGTGTTCGGACTTTTCCAGGTTTGCTGTGGCTCTCGCCGATCAGTCCCCTAACCGAGGGTGACCAAGCATGCAAGAAAGCGTGATGCAGCGCATGTGGGAAAGCGCCCACCTTTCAGGTGGTAACGCTGCATATGTGGAAGAGCTTTATGAGCTCTACCTGCACGACCCTAACGCTGTGCCAGAAGAGTGGCGCACTTACTTCCAGAAATTGCCCGCCGACGGCAGCACCGCTACCGATGTATCGCACTCGACGATCCGCGACCATTTCGTACTGCTGGCAAAGAACCAGCGCCGCGCCCAACCGGTTTCCGCCGGGAGCGTGAGCAGTGAACACGAGAAGAAGCAGGTTGAAGTTCTGCGACTGATCCAGGCCTATCGTATGCGCGGCCATCAGGCTGCCAAGCTCGACCCGTTGGGGTTGTGGCAGCGTCCTGCGCCCGTAGACCTGTCGATCAATCACTACGGCTTGACCAATGCCGATCTTGATACGACCTTCCGTGCCGGCGACCTGTTCATCGGCAAAGAGGAAGCGAGCCTACGCGAAATCTTCGAGGCGCTCGAGAAGACATATTGTCGCACCATTGGTGCCGAATTCACCCACATCGTCGATTCCGAGCAACGCAGCTGGTTCCAGCAGCGCCTGGAAAGCGTACGTGGCCGTCCGGAATTCTCCGCCGACGTGCAGGCTCACCTGCTCGAACGCGTCACGGCCGGTGAGGGCCTGGAGAAGTACCTGGGCACCAAGTACCCAGGCACCAAGCGTTTCGGCCTGGAAGGCGGCGAAAGCCTGATCCCGATGCTGGACGAGATGATCCAGCGCTCCGGTTCCTACGGCACCAAGGAAGTCGTGATCGGCATGGCCCACCGTGGCCGCCTGAACGTGCTCGTCAACACCTTCGGCAAGAACCCGCGCGAGCTGTTCGACGAGTTCGAAGGCAAGAAGATGAACGAGCTGGGCTCCGGTGACGTGAAGTATCACCAGGGCTTCTCCTCGAACGTGATGACCACCGGTGGCGAAGTGCACCTGGCCATGGCGTTCAACCCTTCCCACCTGGAAATCGTCTCGCCAGTGGTGGAAGGTTCGGTTCGCGCCCGCCAGGACCGTCGTAACGACACTGTGGGTGACAAGGTTCTGCCGATCTCCATCCACGGCGACGCTGCGTTCGCCGGCCAGGGTGTGGTCATGGAAACCTTCCAGATGTCGCAGACCCGCGGTTTCAAGACCGGCGGCACCGTGCACATCGTGATCAACAACCAGGTTGGCTTCACCATCAGCAACCCGCTGGACGCGCGTTCCACCGAGTACGCCACCGACGTTGCCAAGATGATCCAGGCGCCGATCCTGCACGTGAACGGCGATGACCCGGAAGCGGTGCTGTTCGTCACCCAGCTGGCCATCGACTACCGCATGCAGTTCAAGCGTGACGTGGTCATCGACCTGGTCTGCTACCGTCGTCGCGGGCACAACGAGGCCGACGAGCCGAACGGCACCCAGCCGTTGATGTACCAGCAGATCAGCAAGCAGCGCACCACGCGCGAATTGTATGCCGAGGCGCTGATCCAGGCCGGTCGCATCGACGCCGAGCGCGCCCAGGCCAAGGTCGACGAGTACCGCAACGCGCTGGACAACGGCCTGCACGTGGTCAAGAGCCTGGTCAAGGAGCCGAACCGCGAGCTGTTCGTCGACTGGCGCCCCTACCTGGGCCATGCCTGGACCGCGCGTCACGACACCCGCTTCGACCTCAAGACCCTGCAGGAACTGTCGGCCAAGCTGCTGGAACTGCCGGAAGGCTTCGTCGTCCAGCGTCAGGTCGCGAAAATCTACGAAGACCGCCAGAAGATGCAGGCCGGTGGCTTGCCGATCAACTGGGGCTATGCAGAGACCATGGCCTACGCCACCCTGCAGTTCGAAGGTCACCCGATCCGCATGACCGGCCAGGACATCGGCCGTGGCACCTTCTCGCACCGTCACGCGGTGCTGCACAACCAGAAGGACGCCAGCACCTACGTACCGCTGAAGAACCTGTTCCCGGGCCAGCCGCGCTTCGACCTGTACGACTCCTTCCTCTCGGAAGAAGCGGTACTGGCCTTCGAATACGGCTACTCGACCACCACGCCGAACGCGCTGGTGATCTGGGAAGCCCAGTTCGGCGACTTCGCCAACGGTGCGCAAGTGGTGATCGACCAGTTCATCACCAGCGGCGAGCACAAGTGGGGCCGCCTGTGCGGTCTGACCATGCTGCTGCCACACGGCTATGAAGGGCAGGGCCCGGAGCACTCCTCCGCGCGCCTGGAGCGCTACCTGCAGCTGTGCGCCGAGCACAACATCCAGGTCTGCGTACCGACCACCCCGGCACAGATCTACCACCTGCTGCGTCGCCAGGTCATCCGTCCGCTGCGCAAGCCGCTGATCGTCCTGACGCCCAAGTCGCTGCTGCGCCACAAGCTGGCCATCTCGACCCTGGAAGACCTGGCCGAAGGCTCGTTCCAGACCGTGATCCCGGAAATCGACGCGATCGATCCGGCCAAGGTCGAGCGCCTGGTGCTGTGTGGTGGCAAGGTCTACTACGACCTGCTGGAAAAACGCCGTGCCGAAGGCCGCGAAGACATCGCCATCGTGCGTATCGAGCAGCTGTATCCGTTCCCTGAGGACGACCTGGTCGAAATCCTGGCGCCGTACACCAACCTCAAGCATGCGGTCTGGTGTCAGGAAGAGCCGATGAACCAGGGCGCCTGGTACAGCAGCCAGCACCACATGCGCCGTATCCTGGGCCGCCACAACAAGGCGCTGGTCCTGGAATACGCCGGCCGCGACGCATCCGCCGCGCCAGCTTGTGGTTACGCATCGAAGCACGCCGAACAGCAGGAAAAACTGCTGCAAGACGCCTTCACTGTCTAACGCCTTCGCGCACCTGAAACCGAATTTAAGGAAACACTGCTAATGGCTATCGAGATCAAAGCCCCAACCTTCCCGGAATCGGTCGCCGACGGCACCGTTGCCACCTGGCACAAGCAGCCGGGCGACGCCGTCAAGCGTGACGAGCTGATCGTCGACATCGAAACCGACAAAGTCGTCCTGGAAGTCCTGGCCACCGCCGATGGCGTGCTGGGTGCCATCGTCAAGGGCGAGGGCGACACCGTCCTGTCCGACGAAGTCCTGGGCTCGATCGTTGAAGGTGGCGCTGCCGCCGCCGCGCCTGCTGCCGCCCCGGCCGCTGCTGCTCCGGCTGCTGCCGCCGCTGCCGACGCTGGCGAAGACGACCCGGTTGCCGCCCCGGCCGCGCGCAAGCTGGCCGAAGAGAACGGCATCGACCTGGCTACCGTTGCCGGCACCGGCAAAGGCGGTCGCATCACCAAGGAAGACGTCGTCGCCGCCGTCGCCAACAAGAAATCGGCCCCGGCGCCGGCTGCCAAGCCTGCCGCCGCCGCCGCTGCCCCGGTTGTGGTTGCCGCAGGCGACCGCACCGAGAAGCGCGTGCCGATGACCCGCCTGCGCGCCAAGATCGCCGAGCGTCTGGTCGAAGCCCAGTCGAACATGGCCATGCTGACCACCTTCAACGAAGTCGACATGACCGAAGTCATGGCCCTGCGTTCGAAGTACAAGGACCTGTTCGAGAAGACCCACAACGGCGTGCGCCTGGGCTTCATGTCGTTCTTCGTCAAGGCTGCCACCGAGGCGCTGAAGCGCTTCCCGGCCGTCAACGCCTCGATCGACGGCAACGACATCGTCTACCACGGTTATGCCGACGTCGGCGTCGCGGTCTCCAGCGACCGTGGCCTGGTGGTTCCGGTGCTGCGCAACGCCGAGTCGATGTCGCTGGCCGAAATCGAGAACGGCATCGCCACCTTCGGCAAGAAGGCCCGTGACGGCAAGCTGGCCATCGAAGAGATGACCGGCGGTACCTTCACCATCACCAACGGTGGTACCTTCGGCTCGATGATGTCGACCCCGATCGTCAACCCGCCGCAGGCAGCCATCCTGGGCATGCACAACATCATCCAGCGCCCGATGGCCATCAATGGCCAAGTGGTGATCCGCCCGATGATGTACCTGGCGCTGTCCTACGACCACCGCCTGATCGACGGCAAGGAAGCGGTAACCTTCCTGGTGACCATCAAGAACCTGCTGGAAGATCCGTCTCGCCTGCTGCTGGACATCTAATCAACTAGCTGCCTATCGTCCGGCCCCGGCCTCGCAAGAGGCGGGGCCGCACGGTTCGCGGCTTGTAGCTTGTAGCTGATAAGGAATCTTTTATGACCCAGAAATTCGACGTAGTGGTGATTGGTGCAGGTCCTGGCGGCTATGTGGCTGCCATCAAGGCTGCCCAGCTTGGTCTGAAGACTGCCTGTATCGAGAAGTACACCGACGCCGAGGGCAAGCTGGCCCTGGGCGGCACCTGCCTGAACGTGGGCTGCATTCCTTCCAAGGCGCTGCTGGACAGCTCCTGGAAATACAAGGAAGCCAAAGAGAGCTTCAACGTCCACGGCATCTCCACTGGCGAAGTGAAGATGGACGTCGCCGCGATGGTTGGCCGCAAGGCCGGCATCGTCAAGAACCTGACCGGTGGCGTCGCCACCCTGTTCAAGGCCAACGGCGTTACTTCGATCCAGGGCCACGGCAAGCTGCTGGCTGGCAAGAAGGTCGAAGTCACCAAGGCTGACGGCACCACCGAAGTCATCGAAGCCGAGAACGTGATCCTGGCTTCCGGCTCGCGTCCGATCGACATTCCACCGGCTCCGGTCGACCAGAACGTCATCGTCGACTCCACCGGCGCCCTGGAGTTCCAGGCCGTGCCCAAGCGCCTGGGCGTTATCGGTGCTGGCGTGATCGGCCTGGAGCTGGGCTCGGTATGGGCTCGCCTGGGTGCCGAAGTGACCGTCCTGGAAGCCCTGGACACCTTCCTGATGGCTGCCGACACCGCCGTGTCGAAAGAAGCCCAGAAGACCCTGACCAAGCAAGGCCTGGACATCAAGCTGGGCGCGCGCGTCACCGGCTCGAAAGTCAATGGCAACGAAGTCGAAGTGACCTACACCAACGCCGAAGGCGAGCAGAAGATCACCTTCGACAAGCTGATCGTCGCGGTCGGCCGTCGTCCGGTGACCACCGACCTGCTGGCCGCCGACAGCGGCGTGACCATCGACGAGCGTGGCTACATCTTCGTCGACGATCACTGCGCCACCAGCGTGCCGGGCGTGTTCGCCATCGGTGACGTGGTGCGCGGCATGATGCTGGCGCACAAGGCCTCGGAAGAGGGCATCATGGTCGTGGAGCGCATCAAGGGCCACAAGGCTCAGATGAACTACGACCTGATCCCGTCGGTCATCTACACCCACCCGGAAATCGCCTGGGTCGGCAAGACCGAACAGGCGTTGAAAGCCGAAGGCGTTGAGGTTAACGTGGGCACCTTCCCGTTCGCGGCCAGCGGCCGAGCGATGGCGGCCAACGACACCGGTGGTTTCGTCAAGGTCATCGCCGATGCCAAGACCGACCGCGTACTGGGTGTGCACGTGATCGGCCCATCGGCTGCCGAGCTGGTGCAGCAGGGCGCGATCGCAATGGAATTCGGCACCAGTGCCGAGGATCTGGGCATGATGGTCTTCAGCCATCCGACCCTGTCCGAAGCGCTGCATGAAGCAGCGCTGGCGGTGAATGGCGGTGCCATTCACGTCGCCAACCGTAAGAAGCGTTAATTATAAGAAACCACGGCGGGCTGCCCGTCGTGGGTCTTGCGTGCAAGACTCACCGCGGAACGTCCGCCGGACCGGATCACACGGGAAACCCGGGGTCAACGGTCACAGGTGGTGCGGCGCCAGTGATGGCGCAGCGCCGAAGCGCAGTACCTAACGAAGACGGTAAAAAGCATGAATCTTCACGAGTATCAGGGTAAGCAGCTGTTCGCTGAATACGGCCTGCCAGTTTCCAAGGGTTTCGCAGTCGATACCCCTGAGCAAGCGGCAGAAGCCTGCGACAAGATCGGCGGTTCCGAGTGGGTTGTTAAGGCCCAGGTTCACGCCGGTGGTCGCGGCAAGGCGGGCGGCGTCAAGCTGGTTCGCAGCAAGGAAGACGCCAAGGCGTTCGCTGCGCAGTGGCTGGGCAAGAACCTGGTGACCTACCAGACCGACGCCAATGGCCAGCCAGTTTCCAAGATCCTGGTCGAATCCTGCACCGACATCGCCAAAGAGCTGTACCTGGGCGCTGTCGTCGATCGTTCGAGCCGTCGCATCGTGTTCATGGCGTCCACCGAAGGTGGCGTGGACATCGAGAAAGTCGCTCACGAAACGCCAGAGAAGATCCTCAAGGCCACTATCGACCCACTGGTCGGCGCTCAGCCGTTCCAGGGCCGTGAACTGGCATTCCAGCTGGGCCTGGAAGGCAAGCAAGTTCAACAGTTCGCCAAGATCTTCGTAGGCCTGGCCAAGCTGTTCAAGGATCACGATCTGGCCCTGCTGGAAGTGAACCCGCTGGTGATCAAGGCCGATGGCGATCTGCACTGCCTCGATGCCAAGATCAACATCGACGCCAACGCCATGTACCGTCAGCCTAAGCTGAAAACCTTCCACGACCCGTCGCAGGACGACGCCCGTGAAGCCCACGCCGCCAAGTTCGAACTGAACTACGTCGCCCTCGAAGGCAACATCGGCTGCATGGTCAACGGTGCCGGCCTGGCCATGGGTACCATGGACATCGTCAACCTGCACGGCGGCAAGCCAGCCAACTTCCTCGACGTGGGCGGCGGTGCTACCAAAGAGCGCGTTACCGAAGCGTTCAAGATCATTCTGTCCGACAGCAATGTCGCGGCCGTTCTGGTCAACATCTTCGGCGGCATCGTTCGCTGCGACATGATTGCCGAAGGCATCATCGGTGCAGTGAAAGAAGTCGGCGTCAAGGTTCCGGTCGTCGTTCGCCTCGAAGGCAACAACGCCGAACTGGGCGCTAAAGTACTGGCAGAAAGCGGTTTGAACATCATTGCGGCAACCAGCCTGACCGACGCTGCTCAACAAGTTGTCAAAGCTGCGGAGGGCAAGTAATGAGCGTCCTGATCAATAAAGACACCAAAGTCATCTGCCAGGGCTTCACCGGCTCGCAGGGTACCTTCCACTCCGAACAGGCTATCGCCTACGGCACCAAGATGGTCGGCGGCGTCACCCCAGGCAAGGGTGGCACCACCCACCTGGGCCTGCCGGTGTTCAACACCGTCAAGGAAGCAGTAGAAGCCACCGGCGCCGACGCGTCGGTGATCTACGTACCGGCGCCGTTCTGCAAGGACTCGATCCTGGAAGCCGCCTTCGGTGGCATCAAGCTGATCGTTTGCATCACCGAGGGTATTCCTACCCTCGACATGCTGGACGCCAAGGTCAAGTGCGACGAGCTGGGCGTTACCCTGATCGGCCCTAACTGCCCAGGTGTCATCACCCCGGGCGAGTGCAAGATCGGCATCATGCCAGGCCACATCCACCTGCCAGGCAAGGTCGGTATCGTTTCGCGTTCCGGCACCCTGACCTACGAAGCCGTCAAGCAGACCACCGACGCCGGTTTCGGCCAGTCGACCTGCGTCGGCATCGGCGGTGACCCGATTCCGGGCTCCAACTTCATCGATATCCTGAAGCTGTTCCAGGAAGACCCGAAGACCGAAGCGATCGTCATGATCGGTGAGATCGGCGGTTCGGCTGAAGAAGAAGCCGCGGCCTACATCAAGGCCAACGTGACCAAGCCTGTCGTTTCCTACATCGCCGGTGTAACTGCACCTGCGGGCAAGCGCATGGGCCACGCTGGCGCCATCATCTCTGGTGGCAAGGGTACTGCGGACGAGAAGTTCGCCGCCCTGCAGGACGCCGGTGTGAAAACCGTGCGTTCCCTGGCTGACATCGGCAAGGCCCTGGCCGAGCTGACTGGCTGGGAAGTCAAGAAGTAAGCAACACGCAATACCCCCCACGCGCACAAAGGCCACCCTCGGGTGGCCTTTGTCGTTATTACGGCGAGAAAGAGTGATCTTGCTTGTTTTTTGTAGGAGCGGCCTTGTCTCGCGAAAGGGCCGCAGAGCGGCCCCAGGACTTCAGCTTCGATGCCAGTACCGCTGGGGCCGCTACGCGGCCCTTTCGCGACACAAGGCCGCTCCCACGCCTGCTCAGTAAGGGTTAGGAAAACTCGATCAGCCCAATCAGGATTTTCAACCAGACATCTACCCAAATGAGCAATAAATTGTCGCCTGACACGTTCAACCAGACGACAAACACATACGCACATCGGACAAGCAGCACTGTGCCAGTGCGTTTGTCAGGCAAAACAGGTACCCTACGCGTTCACTCTGTGCCCGTACCCCAAAAGGGAACGACACGCTAAACGGGTCTGGCTCACCAAGCCGGGCAGCATTTCCCTTAATCCTGTGGGAAATCCCCTCCGACTCCCGATTTCAGCAGTGTGGTATTTCCTTAAATGAAAGTGTTAAAAGGCCAGGATATCCTGGCGCTTGGCTTTATGACGTTCGCGCTGTTCGTCGGCGCCGGCAACATCATCTTCCCGCCCATCGTCGGCCTGCAGTCCGGTCCGCACGTGTGGATGGCGGCGCTTGGCTTCCTGGTCACCGCCGTGGGCCTGCCGGTCATCACCGTGGTCGCCCTGGCCAAGGTCGGTGGCGGCATGGACGCCCTGAGCAGCCCGATCGGCAAGTTCTTCGGCGGCCTGCTGGCAGCGGTGTGCTACCTGTCGGTGGGCCCGCTGTTCGCCACCCCGCGCACCGCGACCGTGTCGTTCGAGGTAGGCGTCGCGCCGCTGACCGGTGAGAGCCCGACGGCGCTGTTCATCTACAGCCTGGTGTACTTCCTGGTGGTGCTGGCCGTGTCGATGTACCCGGGCAAGCTGCTCGATACCGTCGGCCGCTTCCTCGCCCCGCTGAAGATCATCGCCCTGGCCGTGCTCGGCATCGCCGCCTTCGCGCTGCCGGCTGGCACCATTGGCCAAGCGCAGCCGCAATATGTCGCCGCGCCGTTCTCCCAAGGCTTCATCAACGGCTACCTGACCATGGACACCCTCGGTGCCCTGGTGTTCGGTATCGTCATCGTCAATGCCATTCGCTCGCGTGGTGTCGAGTCGCCGCAGTTGATCACCCGCTACGCCATCATCGCCGGCCTGATCGCCGGTGTCGGCCTGGCCCTGGTCTACATCAGCCTGTTCCGCCTGGGCGCCGGCAGCCATGACATCGCCATGGGCGCCAGCAACGGCGCGGCCGTGTTGCATGCCTACGTGCAGCACACCTTCGGTTCGCTCGGCAGCGGTTTCCTCGCCGTGCTGATCGCCCTGGCCTGCCTGGTGACCGCCGTTGGCCTGACCTGCGCCTGCGCCGAGTACTTCAGCCAGATCCTGCCGCTGTCGTACCGCGCCCTGGTAGTGATTCTCGCCGGCTTCTCGCTGCTGATCTCCAATCTTGGCCTGACCAAGCTGATCATGTTCTCGATCCCGGTGCTGACGGCCATCTACCCGCCGTGCATCGTGGTGGTGGGCCTGAGCTTCGTCAAAGAGCTGTGGAACTCGCCGGTGCGTATCCTGGCCCCGGTAATGCTGGTGTCGCTGCTGTTCGGCATGGTCGACGCGATCAAGGGCAGCAGCCTGGCGCACATGCTGCCGGACGCCATGGCCCACCTGCCGCTGAGCGACCAGGGCCTGGCCTGGCTGGTGCCTTCGGTCATCACCCTGGGCGCTGCGGTGGTTTGCGACCGCTTGCTCGGCAAGCCGCGCGAGGCGCTGGCCTGATGGATTGAAGCCGTAAGGGCAGGGTGCTGGCCACAAGCCGCAGAGCGCCTGCCCAAGGTGGATGTCGAAACCCCGCTGCCGAGAGGCGCGGGGTTTTTTGTGGCCTGGGCCCCGGCGATTTTTACTCGATGGCGTGCCTTTTGCCGAATCCAGGCGTCGAATGCGCACTGTTTCTCTTTCATGGGCTGCCTGCATGAGCTTCATCCAAAACAACCTGGGCAATCTCCTGGCGGTCTGCTGGTTCGCCATCTGCTGGGGCGGCTACACCCGCTATGCCACCTGGAAGGGGCGTGACACCGCCTGCCTGGCCAGCGTGCTGCACCTGTACCGCGAAGACTGGATGCGCCGCATGCTGCTGCGTGACAACCGCATCGCCGATGCCAGCGTGATCGGCAACCTGGAGCGCAATGCTTCGTTCTTCGCCTCCAGCACCCTGATCATCCTCGCCGGCATCCTCACCGTGCTGGGGGCCTCGGACCGCGCCTTGTCGTTGCTGGCCGACCTGCCGCTGGTGCAGCAGGCGTCCCAGGGCATGTCCGAAATCAAGCTGCTGTGCCTGGCGACGGTGTTCGTCTATGCCTTCTTCACCTTCAGCTGGTGCATGCGCCAATACAACTTCGCGGCCGTGCTGGTGGGCTCGGCCCCGATGATCGGCGAGCGCGAGGTCAACGAACTGGAGCGCAAGGCTTTCGCTTCCCGGGCGGCGAGGGTGCTGTCGCTGGCCGCCAACCAGTTCAACCTGGGCCTGCGTTCTTATTATTTCGGCATGGCCATGTTGAGTTGGTTCATCAGCCCGTGGCTGTTCATGATCATGAGTGTCGGCGTGGTATTCATTCTGTATCGCCGGGAGTTCCATTCCCATGTATTGGAAGTGATGGTATTCACCCCCACTGCAACGTCCGCGGTGGACAGGGACAGTTCCAATGGTGTCGGCTGAAGCCTTTCAGCGATAAATGCCAGGCATAAAAAAACCCGACAGCGTCGGGTTTTTTTATGCTGCGCGATTACTGCTTGGCAGGTTCGGCAGGGGTCGCTGGCGCGGTTTCTGGCGCTGGGGTAGCCGGTGCGGCTTCCTCGGCGGCCTTCTGCTGCGCTTCGGCCTGATCTTTGGCGGCTTCGGCGTTTTCCTTGGCGGCGTCGTTCAATTTATCCTGAGCTTCGCCCATCTTTTCCTGGGCCTGCTCGGCGTGTTGCTGTGCGTCCTGGGCCTTGTCTTCGCTCGCTTTATCGCAAGCAGCCAGGCCCATGGCAGCGGCCAGCATCAGAGCAAAAGCAAAAGGTTTACGCATGGGGGTGTCTCTCCTTGGTGGAATAACTTTACTTGTTCCTTCGAGTTCGCCGGGGGCGAATAAGTTCCACCCAGGTTACAGATATATAACTACCCGAGCTATATGGACTTTTCAGTGATTTCATGCGGGGTTGATAATGAACGACACTGCCTTGCAGGCCATGGCCGAACGTTTCCTGTCGGCGCTTAAACATTGCCAGGTGTTGAACATGCGTGTGCATCACGCCGATGCCCAGGGCATGACCCTGGTGTTGCCCTGGTCGCCGGCCATCGTCGGCAATCCACAGAGCGGTGCGGTGCACGGCGGGGTGCTGACCACCCTGATGGACACCACCTGCGGCATGGCCACCTTGTGTGCCTTGCCGCGCTTCGAGGTGTGCCCGACCCTGGATTTGCGTATCGACTACATGCACCCAGCCGAGGCGGGCAAGGATATCTACGGCCACGCCCTGTGCTACCGGGTGACCCGCGATGTGATCTTCACTCGCGGTACGGCCTATCAGGACGATCCGGCGCAGCCGATCTGCCAGGTGGTCGGCACCTTCATGCGCCTGGGCCAGGACATCAAGGGCGGCATCCGCTTCGGCAACAGCCTCAAGGAGCCGCGCGCATGATCCCGGCCGATATTCGCCAGCAGCTGACCCAGGCCCATGCCCGTGGCGACTACCAGCCGTTGCTGGCGTTGATTCCCTACGCCGGGTTGATTGGTATCCGCTGCGAGCGCCAGGGCGACGACCTGCTGTTCCACCTGCCGGCCAACCCCGACAACATCGGCAATCCGCTGCTGCCGGCGATCCATGGCGGGGTGATCGCCGGTTTCATGGAGCTGTCGGCGGCGCTGTACCTGCTGATCTACAGCGAAAGCGCGAGCATTCCGAAAATCATCGATTTTTCCATCGACTACCTGCGCGCCGGGCACTACCGCGACACCTTCGCCCAGTGCCAGCTGTGGCGCCAGGGGCGGCGGGTGACCAATGTCGCCATCACCGCCTGGCAGGGTGATCGCGATGCGCCGATCGCCACGGCGCGGGCGCATTTCAAGATCGAACCGGAAAAGCCCTTGAAATAGTCGGGGCTGCCCCCATCTGCTGGACATCCGCCATAAAACGCAGGCCATGACGGCCGTCGGGCGTCACCAACCAACAGATTGGAGTTTTGAAGACCATGAGCGTGGAGACTCAAAAAGAAACCCTGGGCTTCCAGACCGAGGTGAAGCAGCTGCTGCACCTCATGATCCATTCCCTGTACTCGAACAAGGAGATCTTCCTGCGCGAACTGATCTCCAACGCCTCCGACGCCGCCGACAAGCTGCGCTTCGAGGCCCTGGCCAAGCCTGAGCTGCTCGAAGGCGACGCCGACCTGAAGATCCGCGTCAGCTTCGACAAGGCCGCCAACACCGTGACCCTCGAGGACAACGGCATTGGCATGAGCCGCGAGGACGTCATCGCCCACCTGGGCACCATCGCCAAGTCCGGCACCGCCGACTTCATGAAGAACCTCACCGGTGACCAGAAGAAGGACTCGCACCTGATCGGTCAGTTCGGCGTAGGTTTCTACTCGGCCTTCATCGTTGCCGACAAGGTCGACGTGTTCAGCCGCCGTGCCGGCCTGCCGGCCGCCGAGGGCGTGCACTGGTCGTCCAAGGGCGAGGGTGAGTTCGAAGTCGCCACCGTCGACAAGCCGCAGCGTGGCACCCGCATCGTCCTGCACCTGAAGGCCGGTGAAGACGAGTTCGCCGATGGCTGGCGCCTGCGCAACATCGTCAAGAAGTACTCCGACCACATCGCCCTGCCGATCGAGTTGCCCAAGGAGCAGGCCGCTGCCGCCGAAGGCGAGGAGCAGCCGGCGCAGGAGTGGGAAACCGTCAACCGCGCCAGCGCCCTGTGGACCCGTCCGCGTACCGAGGTCAAGGACGAGGAATACCAGGAGTTCTACAAGCACATCGGCCATGACTTCGAGAACCCGCTGGCCTGGAGCCACAACAAGGTCGAAGGCAAGCTCGAGTACAGCTCGCTGCTGTACGTGCCGGCCCGCGCGCCGTTCGACCTGTACCAGCGCGAAGCGCCACGCGGCCTGAAGCTGTACGTGCAGCGTGTGTTCATCATGGACCAGGCCGAGTCGTTCCTGCCGCTGTACCTGCGCTTCATCAAGGGCGTGGTCGATTCCAACGACCTGTCGCTGAACGTCTCCCGCGAGATCCTGCAGAAGGACCCGATCATCGATTCGATGAAGACCGCGCTGACCAAGCGCGTGCTGGACATGTTGGAGAAGCTGGCGAAGAACGAGCCTGAGCAGTACAAGGGCTTCTGGAAGAACTTCGGCCAAGTGCTGAAGGAAGGCCCGGCGGAAGACTTCGCCAACAAGGAGAAGATCGCAGGCCTGCTGCGCTTTGCCTCCACCCATGACGACAGCGGCGAGCAGAGCGTCGCCCTGGCCGATTACCTGGCTCGCGCCAAGGAAGGCCAGGACAAGATCTACTACCTCACCGGCGAGTCCCACGCCCAGGTCAAGAACAGCCCGCACCTGGAAGTCTTCCGCAAGAAAGGCATCGAAGTGCTGCTGCTGACCGACCGCATCGACGAGTGGCTGATGAGCTACCTCAACGAGTTCGATGGCAAGGCCTTCGTCGATGTCGCCCGTGGCGACCTGGACCTGGGCAAGCTGGACTCCGAAGAGGACAAGAAGGCCCAGGAAGAAGTCGCCAAGGACAAGGAAGGCCTGGTCGAGCGCCTGAAGGGCGCGCTGGGTGACAGCGTGGCCGAGGTGCGCGTGTCGCATCGCCTGACCGACTCGCCGGCGATCCTCGCCATCGGCGAGCAGGACCTGGGCCTGCAGATGCGCCAGATCCTCGAGGCCAGCGGGCAGAAGGTGCCAGAGTCCAAGCCGATCTTCGAGTTCAACCCGAGCCACCCGCTGATCGAGAAGCTCGATGGCGAGCAGAGCGAAGACCGCTTCGCCGAGCTGTCGCACATCCTGTTCGACCAGGCGGCGCTGGCGGCGGGCGACAGCTTGAAGGACCCGGCGGCCTATGTGCGTCGTCTGAACAAGCTGCTGGTCGAGCTGTCCGCTTGATCTGACGCAGACAAAGCCCGCTTCGGCGGGCTTTTTTTCATTCGAGGAAAATTGCAATGGTGGGAGCATCTATCCTGTTCTGACCCGTGCAAGCCCAAGGAGAGCTGAATGAGCAAGGTCATCGTCGAGTCGCTGGTCTATCACCTGTCAGGCAAGGCCTATGAAAGCCGCCTGGTCCATATCCCGGACGCGTTGCCGCAGCCGGGCCTGGTGATGGCGCCGAACTGGATGGGTATCGGCGAGGGCGCCGTACGAATCGCCAAGGAAGTGGCGGAGCAAGGCTACGTGGTGTTGATCGCCGACCTCTATGGCCAATCGGTGCGCCCAGCCAATGCCGATGAGGCGGGCGCGGCAATGATGCCGCTGAAGAACGATCGCGCCGAGCTGCGCAAGCGCATGCAGGAGGCGTTGGCGCAACTGGTGGGGCAGTCGAAGGCGCGGCTGGCGCCGGGCAAGGTTGCCACCTTCGGTTTCTGCTTCGGTGGCTGCTGTGCCCTGGAGTTGGCCCGTACCGGCGCCGAGCTGAAGGCGGCGGTGTCGTTCCATGGCACGCTGGATACGCCGAACCCCGAGGACGGCAAGCGCATCCAGGGCTCGGTGCTGGTGCTGCATGGCGCGTCCGACCCGTTGGTGCCCAGGGAGCAACTGCCGGCGTTCGAAGAGGAAATGAATGCCGCCAAGGTCGACTGGCAGTTGCTCAGCTACGGCGGTGCGGTGCACTCGTTCACCGACCCGAATGCCAACGTGCCGGGCAAGATGCAGTATGACCGGCGCACCTCGGAGCGGGCGTTCCGCTCGATGCACAACCTGCTCAGCGAAGTGTTCCAGCGCTGAGTTTGCATGGGGCCGCTGTGCGGCCCATCGCGACACAAGGGTTACGCGTTCCCCCTGTAGGAGCGGCCTTGTGTCGCGATGGGCTGCAAAGCAGCCCCAAAATCAGCGCGGCAATTCGATTCTTGAGGTTTCCCCCGGCACCACCGGCCAATCCCCCGCAGCCCACCTCGCCCGGGCCTGTTCGATCAGCTGCGCATCACTGGCGACAAAGTTCCAGTTCATCCGCCGTGGCCCATCCAGCGGCGCGCCACCAATCAGCACCAGCTGGCAGTCACCCTGTGCATACAGCGTCACCTCTTCGCCTTCCGGCAGGACCATCAGGCTGCACGGATCCACATCCTCGTCGTTCATCATCAGCTCACCATCAAGCAGGTACAGCGCCCGCTGCACGTGCTCGTTCGGTACCTGTAGCGTGGTTGCCGGCTGCATCCGCACATGCGCGTAAAGGGTAGGGGACAGCACTGGTACCGGCGATTCCAGGCAGAATCCGCTACCGGCAATCATGCAGATGCGCACCCCCAGGCTGTCGCTGACCGGCAGGCTGGCCGCCGGGTGATGGCTGTAGCTGGGCGCGCCTTGCTCCTGTTCGCGTGGCGACGCCAGCCATACCTGCAGCCCGTGCAGGCGTGAACCATGGGCCAGGGCGTCTTCAGGCGTGCGCTCGACATGTGCCACGCCGCTGCCGGCCGTCATCCAGCTGACGTCGCCCGGCAGCACCCGCTGCGCCGAGCCGAGGCTGTCCTTGTGCAGGATTGCCCCTTCGAACAGATAGGTAAGCGTCGACAGGCCGATGTGCGGGTGCTGGCGGATGTCCATGCCATGGCCTGGGGCGTAGTCGGTTTCCAGCATATGGTCGAAGAACACGAAGGGCCCGACGCTGCGGCACTGGGCCGACGGCAACGGGCGCAGGATGGGTTGGCCCTCGACCGACTCGGCGCGTGGGCGGATGACCAGGGGGCTGCTCATGGTGAAACTCCGGGCGGGCAGGTGACGCCTGCAAGCATAGCGGTTCGCGGCCCGTGGCTGAACCGTCGGCGCCGGTGCTGGGTCTACTCTTGCGGTATCGGCAAAGGAGCCTGAGATGATCGCCCGCACATTGGCCTGCCTGTTGTTGAGCGCGGGCCTGCTCGACAGCGTGCACGCCCGCGACTACCGCTATAGCGATGCGCACCTGCATTATGTGGATTTCTTCCAGGAAACCGAAGGCATGCCAGCCTTGCTCAAGGCGATGGATGAGGCCGGGGTCGAGCAGTCGATGATCTCCGGCATCCCGGTGGCCAAGAAGTGGCACGAGGATGAGCCCAAGCGCCCGCGCTATTACGCCGGTGATGACGCCGATGCGTACTGGTACAGCGCCACCGACCTGTATGTGGCAGCGGCCCTGGAGAAACTGCCGGCCGAGCAGCGGCGGCGCTTCCATCCGTTTCTCAGCGGTTTCAATCCGGTGGACAAGAACGCCGTCAGCCATATCGAGCGCATGCTCGAACTCTACCCTGGGCTGTGGCAGGGCATCGGCGAAGTCTTCACCCGCCACGACGACCTCACCGCGCTGACCAGCGGTGATACGCCCAGGGCCAACAACGAAGCCATGACCCGCATCTACCATCTGGCCGCCGAACGCGACCTGCCGGTGCTGCTGCATTCGAACATCACCTCCAAGCGCGAGCGCAACCCGTTGTACCTGGCCGAGATCGAGGAGCCGCTGCGCAACCATCCGCACACCCGCTTCATCTGGGCCCATGCCGGCAGTAGCCTGGAGATCCACCGTCACCAGGAACAGATGGATTTTCTGCTGCCGGTACTAAGCCGGTTGCTGGAGGATTACCCGAACCTGTACGTGGATCTGTCCTGGAGCGTGCTCGAACCCTACCTGCTCGATGGCCAGGGTGTGCCGCGCAAGGCCTGGGTCGAGCTGGTCGAGCGCTTCCCGAGCCGGTTCATGCTGGGCTCCGACCTGGTCGGGCGGTTCGCCAGCCTGGGCGAACAGCTGCACGGCTTCGATCCCTTCCTCGATGCCTTGCCTGCGACGGTGGCAGAGCAGGTGAGTCGGCGGAATTTTCTCGATTTGCTGCCAAAAAGCGTGAAATAGCGCCTTTGAATCGCGGATAGCGTTTTGATATTGCCTTTTCGTCTTACGCAAATTCCAAATGGCCCGATACCTTCTTTAGGCAATGGAATCAACGCTGATGGGAGGGATCCTGGAAATGAGCCTGAGACGCTTGAATATCGCCCCGCGCGCTGGCCTTGGCTTCGGCATCATGGCGCTGCTGGTGGTGGCCCTGGGCGGTTTTGCCCTGCAACAGATGACCAACATGCGCCAACAGTCCGAACAGGTGGACAACAACTGGCTGCCCAGCGTGATCTCGGTGGGTAGCATGACCCAGGACATGTTGCGCATCCGCGCCTTGACCCTGCGTCTGCTGGTCAACACCGACCCGGCCGCCCAGCAGCAGAACCGCGCGCGCATCGATGAGATCAAAGGGGGGCTGAGCAAGGCGCAGAATCACTATGACGGGCTGATCGTGCTGCCCGAGGAACGCAGCCTGTTCGACCGCTACCAGGGCCTGGAACGCCAGTACATGGCCTTGCAGGGCCAGGTGGTGCAGCTGGCCAGCGAAAGGCGCATCGATGCGGCGGCGGCACTGGTCAATGGCGAGATGAACCAGCTGGCCGACCAGATGACCAGCACCCTCAACCAACTGATCGAGCTGAACAACCACCAGGCCAATACCGCCACCGACCTGGCCGAGGCGGTGTACAGCGGGGCCAAGGTGTGGGTTGGCGTGCTGCTGGTGGTCGCCCTGAGCTTGACCGTGGTGCTGGCCCTGGCCCTGACCCGCAGTATCGTGCGCCCGCTTGGGCAGTCGCTGCAGGTGGCCGAAACGGTGGCCACGGGCGACCTGACGCCGCAGATCACCGTGCAGGGCGATGACGAGCCGGCACGTCTGCTGGCGGCGCTCAAGAGCATGCAGCAGAGCCTGCGTGAGACCATCGGGCGGATTTCCGATTCGGCCAGCCAGTTGGCTTCAGCCTCCGAGGAACTGAGCGCGGTCACCGAAGATGCCACCCGCGGCCTGCAACAACAGAGCATGGAGATCGAGCAGGCCGCCACGGCGGTCAACCAGATGACCGCGGCGGTGGAGGAGGTGGCGAGCAATGCGGTGGCCACCTCCGAGGCGTCCCGCACCTGCGACCAGATCGCCCGCGAAGGGCGCGAGCAGGTGCGCGGCACGGTCGCCGCCATCGAGACATTGGCCAGCGGTGTGGCGGGCAATGCCGAGGAGGTCGGCCAGCTTGCGCAGCAGGTGCACGACATCAGCAAGGTGCTGGATGTGATCGGCTCGATTGCCGAGCAGACCAACCTGCTGGCGCTCAATGCCGCCATCGAGGCGGCGAGGGCCGGGGAGGCCGGGCGCGGTTTCGCCGTGGTCGCCGACGAGGTGCGGGCCCTGGCGCATCGCACGCAAAGTTCGACCCAGGAGATCGAGCAGATGATCGTCGCCATCCGCAGCGGCGCCGAGCGGGCGGTGCAGGGCATGCAGCACAGCGATGCCCAGGCGCGCTCGACACTGGACGGCGCCCATGCCGCGGGTGATGCGCTGGAGGCGATTGCCGCGGCCATCGGCCAGATCAACGAGCGTAACTTGGTGATTGCCAGTGCCTCGGAGCAACAGGCCCAGGTGGCGCGGGAGGTGGACCGCAACCTGACCACCATTCGTGACCTGGCGCATCAGTCGTCGGCCGGGGCCGAGCAAACCTCCGCCGCCAGCCAGGCGCTGTCACGCCTGGCGGTGGACCTCAATACCCTGGTGCAGCGGTTCTCTGTTTGACGTTCATCACCCTCCTGTAGGAGCGGCCTTGTGTCGCGAAAGGGCTGCGTAGCGGCCCCAGGATCTCAGCGTCACCGCGAGATTGCCGGGGCCGCTGTGCGGCCCTTTCGCGACACAAGGCCGCTCCTACAGGGGGAGAAGTTGGGCTGAAGCACAAACAAAAACGCCCGGACCTGAGGCCCGGGCGTTCTCGTTCAGCGTGTCAGCCGATCACTTGCCTTCCCAGCGCTTGAGCACCAGGGTGGCGTTGGTGCCGCCGAAGCCGAAGCTGTTGCTCATCACGGTGGTGAGCTTGGCGTCTTCGGTCTTGCGCACGATCGGCAGGTCGGCCACTTCCGGGTCCAGCTCGTCGATGTTGGCGGAGCCGGCGATGAAGTTGTTTTCCATCATCAGCAGGCAGTAGATCGCCTCGTGCACGCCAGCGGCGCCCAGCGAGTGACCGGACAGGCTCTTGGTCGAGCTGATCTTCGGTGCCTTGGCGCCGAACACTTCACGCACGCCCTTCATCTCGGCGACGTCGCCGACCGGGGTGGAGGTGCCGTGGGTGTTCAGGTAGTCGATCGGGGTGTCGACGGTGGACAGCGCCTGCTGCATGCAGCGGATCGCGCCTTCGCCGCTCGGGGCGACCATGTCGTAGCCGTCGGAGGTGGCGCCATAGCCGACGATCTCGGCGTAGATCTTGGCGCCGCGGGCCAGGGCGTGCTCGAGCTCCTCGACCACCACCATGCCGCCGCCACCGGCGATGACGAAGCCGTCACGGTCGGCGTCGTAGGCGCGCGAGGCCAGTTCCGGGGTGTCGTTGCGCTTGGTCGACAGGGCGCCCATGGCATCGAACAGGAACGACTGGCTCCAGTGCTCTTCTTCACCGCCACCGGCGAAGACGATGTCCTGCTTGCCCCACTGGATCTGCTCCAGGGCGGTGCCGATGCAGTGTGCCGAGGTGGCGCAAGCCGACGAGATCGAGTAGTTGATGCCCTTGATCTTGAACGGGGTGGCCAGGCACGCCGACACGGTGCTGCCCATGGTGCGGGTGACGCGGTACGGGCCGACACGCTTGACGCCTTTTTCGCGCAGGGTATCCAGCGCTTCCATCTGGTTCAGGGTCGAGGCGCCGCCGGAGCCGGCAACCAGGCCGGTACGCGGGTTGGAGACCTGCTCTTCGGTCAGGCCGGCGTCCTTGATCGCGTCCTGCATCGCCAGGTAGGCGTAGGCGGCAGCGTGGCCGACGAAGCGGTAGACCTTGCGGTCGATCAGTTCTTCGAGGTTGAGGTCGATGGAGCCGGAAACCTGGCTACGCAGCCCCTGTTCCTTGTATTCCGGGTTGTAACGGATACCCGGACGGCTGTTGCGCAGGTTTTCGGTGACGGTAGCTTTGTCATTGCCCAGGCACGATACGATGCCCAGACCAGTGATAACGACGCGGCGCATGCGAATAACCCTTAGAAATTGTCAGTGGAGGTGAACACGCCGACCCGCAGGCCTTCGGCGGTGTAGATCTCGCGACCGTCGACGCTGACCGAGCCGTCGGCGATGGCCATGTTCAGCTTGCCCTTGAGGACACGCTTGATATGAATGTTGTAGGTGACTTTCTTGGCGCTAGGCAGGACCTGGCCGAAGAACTTCACTTCGCCCGAACCCAGGGCGCGACCGCGGCCCGGCAGGCCTTGCCAGCCGAGGAAGAAACCGACCAGCTGCCACATGGCGTCCAGGCCCAGGCAGCCCGGCATCACCGGATCGCCTTCGAAGTGGCAGGCGAAGAACCACAGGTCCGGATTGATATCCAGCTCGGCGACCAATTCACCTTTGCCGAACTTGCCGCCTTCCTCGCTGATGTGGGTGATGCGATCGACCATCAGCATGTTCGGGGCGGGCAGTTGCGCATTACCGGGGCCGAACAGCTCACCGCGACTGCAGCGCAGCAGGTCTTCCCGGGTAAAGGCGTTTTGTTTGGTCATGCGAGCTCCTCAATAACCCCCTGTGGCAGGGGATGAATCTTCCCGGCCGATCCGAATCGCTCTGCGTTCGGGGCGGCAGCCTACAGGTAGACTATTGCGTTGTAGTGAAAGTCACAGCGCACCTGGCAAAAGAAGTACAGGTGTGCACTGAAATGTTATTTTCAGGTCCTGCGGCGGTCCTGTCCAGTCTTTAAGACTGCCGCACTTTAGCATTTATCGCCAGTCGCGGCTGTCCGGCCGGGTAGCCAGCGGCCGAGAATGCGCTGCAGATCGGTGCGTTTGAAGGGTTTGCTCAGGTAGTCGTTCATGCCGGCGGCCAGGCAGCGCTCGCGATCGCCCTCCAGGGCGCTGGCGGTCAGGGCGATGATCGGCAGCTCGGCGGCCTGGGGCAGCAGGCGGATGCGCCGGGTCGCCTCGAAACCGTCCACCTGCGGCAGGCGGCAGTCCATCAAGACGGCGGCAAAGGGTTGCTGGCTCACCAGGTCGATGGCCTGGGCGCCGTCCATGGCCAGTTTCACCTCGAAGCCCAGGCTGCGCAGCATGGCCTCGATGACGCTCTGGTTGACCGGGTTATCTTCCACCAGCAGGATGCGCCCGCCGTTGTCGTGGATCAGCGGTTGCGCAGGTTCCGCCGCAACAGGCGCGCTGGCCAGGGCCAGGGGCATCTCCAGGGTGAAGGTCGAGCCCAGGCCCTCGCGGCTTTCGCCACGCAGCTGGCCACCCATGCGTTCGGCCAGGGTGCGGGCGATCGACAGGCCCAGGCCGGTGCCGCCATAGCGCCGGGAGATCGAACTGTCGGCCTGCTGGAAGGCGACGAACATCATTTCCAGGCGATTGCTGTCGATGCCGATGCCGGTGTCGCGCACCGTGCAGGTGAGCCACAGCAACTGTCGGTCGATGGCCTGGCAATGGGCCTGCACCGCCACTTCGCCGCGCTCGGTGAATTTCAGCGCATTGCCCACCAGGTTGAGCAGGATCTGGCGGATCCGTGTCGGGTCGCCAGCCACTTGCACGTGCTCCAGGCCTGGCGCCAGGTCCAGGCGCAGGGCCAGGCCGCGTTGCTGGGCGGTGTGCTGGAACGACAGCACGCTGCTGCCGAGCAGTTCGCCGAGGTTGAAGTCGATGTGCTCCAGCTCCAGGGTGGTGCGCTCGATCCGCGAGAAGTCGAGGATATCGTTGATCACCTTGAGCAGATGGCCGGTGGACTCGCTGGCCAGCACCGTGTACTCGGCCTGTTCGTGGGTCAGCTCGGTGGTTTCCAGCAACTGCAGCATGCCCAGCACGCCGTTCATGGGCGTGCGCAGCTCGTGGCTCATCATCGCCAGGAAGTCCGATTTGGCGCGGTTGGCCTGCTCGGCCTCCTCGCGGGCCTGGATCAACTGGCCCATGGCCTGTTGCTGTTCGTGGGCCGCCTGGTCCAGGGCGCTGGCCAGGTTGTTGATGTGCCGCGCCAGGTGGCCCAGCTCGCTGTCGTCGACCACCGGCAGCGGCGCGTTGAAGTCGCCTTGCTGGATCGCCCGCACCGCGTGGCCCATGTCGCTGATCGGCTTGGACAGGCTCATGGCCAGGCGGCGGGCCAGCAGGAAGGTGAACAGCAGGGCGAACAGGGCCAGGATCGCCGCCTTGATCACGATTTCCTGCTGGCGCTGGCTGAAGGCGTCGTCGGACATGCCGACGATCACCCGCCCCAGGTAGTCGTCGCCGATGGCCGGGCGCGGTGCCTTGCCTTGCAGGAAGTCGCTGTCCAGGCGGATCTGCTGCAGGCGGATCGGTGCCTGGAACACTTCCACGCGCTGCGCGCGGTTGAGGCTCTCGTCGGGCTGCTCGACATACACCAGGATATGGTTGCGGCTGTCCTGCACCTCGAGGAAGCGCACATGGGGAATGCTCAAGGTCGCGCGCATCAGGCTGTCGAGCACTTCGTTGTTGCCCGAAATCACCCCGTATTCGGAGGCCGGCGCCAGCTGGTTGGCGATCAGTTGCCCGGTGTGATTGAGCTCCTGGCGCAAGTCCTGGATGCGCACGAAGGTGAAGAAGCTGATCAACAGCAGGGTCAGCAGCAGGGCCGGGCCCAGGCTGAGGATCTGGGTACGGGTATGAATGTCCCAGCTCAGGCGTTTGCTCATGGGGTGGCTCCTTCGCCAAGGGCCAGGGCGGCGGCGCCCGCATCGATGCTGTCCAGGCCCAGGGCACGGGCCACCTGCTGGTTGCCGCTGACACCGAAATGCGCCGGGTAGAGGCTGCGCGGCCAGCGCGCCGGGGCTTGTTCGAGCAACTGGTCGAGCACCGCGAGCCAGTCGTCCTGGTCGCTGTAGGTACTGGCCAGGGCGCCGGCGCGGACGAAGCCGACATTCGGCCCGATCAGCGCCATTTGCCGGCCATAGCTGCTGAGCAGCACGTTCTTGGCCGACTTGGAGTTGTACAGGTCGGGATCGTCCAGGCCCAGCAGCACGTCGCTGTTGTTGAGCAGGTGCTGCAGCGGGCGGCTGTCGCGCAGGTCGGGCCAGTCCTGGGCGACGATCTCCAGGCCCAGCGGCTGGGCGGCCTGGCGCAGCTCATCGAGCAGGAAGCGGCTGCGCGGGCCATACAGCACGCCAATGCGCCGCGCTTCTGGCAGCAGGTAGCGGGCCAGGCGCAGTTGGCGCTGCAGTGGCGGGTCGCTCCACAACAGGCTGAGGAACCCGGGGCGCGACTTTCCCAGGCGCTGCTCGGCCTGCACCCGGCTGACCCGCAGGGCCAGTGCCGCGGGCCCGGCGGCCTCGCTCAGGCGCCACTCCAGGGCCGGAGGATCGAGCAGGATCAGCCGGGTGTCGGCCTTGAGCTTGCCTGGGCTGGGCAACTGTTCCACGGTCTGGAAGCGCACCTGGTCGTGGGGCCGGCGCTTTTCCAGGGCGGCGGCGAAGCTGCGGATGCCCGGCTGGTCCTCGCCGCCGACCAGCAGGATCTCGCTGGCCGCCAGCGAACCCAGTGGCCAGAAGCACAGCAACAACAGCCGCAGCAGGCGCAGCATCAGAACTCCAGCTCCGCGCTGACGCTCAGGCGATGGCGGCTGTCATAGCGGTTCTGGGGAATGGTCACCGGCTCGTCGTCGAGGCGTTGCTGCCACAACGCGGCCAGCTCCAGCTGGCTGCCCTGGATCTTGAAGCGCTTGGCCAGGCGCAGGTCGATGCGCTCGTAGCGGTATTGGTTGAGCGCATCGTCGCCGTAATAGAAGAGGGCGCTGGACCACCCCTGGCCCCAGTCGCGCAGCCAGCCGGCCGAGCCACTGTTGCGCGCGCTCAGGCGGCGGTCGGCGGGGTTGCTGGCCCATGCGTCGACGTAGGCGTAGGTCAGGCGCAGGCGGTCGCGGGCGCTCAGCCGCCAGTCGAGCTGGGCCTCGCTGCCGCTGAAACGCGCCTTGTTGGCGTTGCTGGCGATGAACTGGTTGTTCTTCAGCGGCTCGCTGATCATCCCGGTGATCTCGTCGTAGAACAGCTTCACGTCGAGGTTCAGGTCCAGGTCGCTGAAGTAGCCGTTGTAGCCCAGTTCACGGGAGCGCATGCGCTCCTGGTCGAGGTCGCCGGGGCCACGGGTCTTGACGAAGTATTCGCCGTTTTGCAGGCCGTAGCGGTTGGGGCTGAGGTTCTTGACCGTGTAGCTCCAGTTGACGTTGTTCTCGAACATGTCCGGCGAGCGGATGGCCTCGGAATACACCGCGCGCAGGCCATGGCGCGGGGTAATCAGGTAGTTCAGCGCCAGGCGCGGCGTCAGTGAGCTGCCGGACAGCTGGGTGTCTTCGAACATCGCGCCGCCCTGCAGGATCCAGTGCTCGTCGGCTCGCCACTCGAGTTGGCCGAACAAGCGCCAGGTACGGTCGTCGATGCTGCCGTTGAAGTAGGTCTGCGAATCGGCCCGGTCATAGCGTAAGTTGGCGCCGCTGACCAGGCGCAGGCTGTCGGTCAGGCTCAGGGTGTCCTGGATTTCCAGGTCGTAGCGGGTTTCGCGGGTGCTTTGGTCGACGTTGCCGCAGATGGTATCGCGGCCACCGTTGGCCCATTGGTCCTGCACCTGGCCCATCAACGCACTGAGCTGTGGGTCGCTGGTGGCGGGCAGGTGGCCGGTGTACAGGTTGCGCGCGACCTTCTCGGTGAAGTTCGGGTCAAGCTGCCACATGCGGGTCAGCTCCGGGCTGAAGGCGATGGCCGCGTCACAGGCTTGCCACACCTGCTGGCGGTCGAAGTGCTGCGCCGAGCCCTGGATGTACAGGCTGTGCTCAGGGTTGATGTCGATGTTCCAGCGCACGGAACCTGCATAGTCCTTGGCGTTGACGTCGGCATCGTTGCCGGCGCGGTAGTTGCCGAACACCGGCTGGTAGGTATAGGGCCTTTGGTTGCTGCCTTCCTTGGCCGCCAGTTGCCATTCCAGGGTCTGGTTGGGTGCCAGGCTGTGCACGGCATTGATGTTGATGCGGTTGGCCCGGCGGCTGTCGCGGTAGTCGTGGCCGAACTGGTCCTGGTCGAAGCCGTCGTCCTGCTGGCCCGACAGCGACAGGCGCAGGTCGCCGCCCTCCCAGCCGAAGCCTTGGCTGGCGTAGTAGTCGTTGATGCCGTCCTGGCCGCGGGTCAGCTTCAGCCGCGTGCCATGGCTGTCGGCCGGGTTGCGGGTGAGGATGTTGACCACCGCCATCAGCGCATTGGCGCCGTAGCTGACGGTGTTGGGGCCGCGGAACACCTCGATGCGCTCGATGTCCTCGAGGGCCACCGGGATGTCGCTCCAATCCACCGTGGCCAGGCCTGCGCGGTACACCGAACGGCCATCGATCAGCACCTGCATGCGCCGGGCATCGTTGACGTTGCTGCCGTGGTAGTTGACCGTCGGCTGGTTGCCGGCGCCGTAGCCGACCATCATGCCTGGCACCAGGCGCAGCAGCTCGGGAATGTCGCGGGCGCCGCTGGCGCGGATCAGCTCGCTGTCGAGCACGGTCATGCTGCCCGGCACCGCCGCCGGGGATTGTTTCAGGCGCGTGGCGGTCAGAACCTGGGGCAGGTCCTGGTTGTCGATGAACAGGTCGTCGGCCACGGCCGGGCCGCCCAACAGGGCAGTCAGCAACAGCAGGCGCGGGTAGGGGGGCGTGCCGGGGAACACGGGAGGCCTTGTTTCACAGATGAATCAGGCATGTTAACCGACCGCGCGGCATTTGCCAGTGATCCGCGCCCGGCAGATTGCCGCAGCGCCCATGCGCGCGACTGCAGCCCTACTGGTTCTGTCGCATCGGGCCCGTATAATGCCTGGATCGCCATTTACTTCATGGGTTAACGGATTGGATATGACTGAACAGCAACCTGTTGCAGTTCTTGGCGGCGGCAGCTTCGGCACCGCCGTGGCGAACCTGCTGGCGGAAAACGGCCACCCCGTGCGCCAGTGGATGCGCGACCCAGCGCAAGCCGAGGCGATGCGCGTCAACCGCGAGAATCCGCGGTACCTCAAGGGCATTCGCCTGCACGACCGCGTCGAGCCGGTCAACGACCTGCTCGCCACCTTGCAGGGCAGCGCGTTGGTCTTCGTCGCCCTGCCGTCCAGCGCCCTGCGCAGCGTGCTGGCGCCGCATGCCGAGCTGTTGCGCGGCAAGGGCCTGGTCAGCCTGACCAAGGGCATCGAGGCGCAGAGCTTCAAGCTGATGAGCCAGATTCTCGAAGAGATCGCCCCGCAGGCCCATATCGGCGTGCTGTCCGGGCCCAACCTGGCCCGCGAGATCGCCGAGCACGCGCTGACCGCCACCGTGGTCGCCAGCGAACATGAAGCGCTGTGCCAGCAGGTGCAGGCCGTGCTGCATGGCCGCACCTTCCGCGTGTATGCCAGCAACGACCGCTTCGGCGTCGAGCTCGGCGGCGCCTTGAAGAACGTCTACGCGATCATCGCCGGCATGGCGGTGGCCTTGGGGATGGGCGAAAACACCAAGAGCATGCTGATCACCCGCGCCCTGGCCGAGATGACCCGCTTCGCCGTGAGCCAGGGCGCGAACCCCATGACCTTCCTTGGCCTGGCTGGGGTCGGCGACCTGATCGTCACCTGTTCCTCGCCCAAGAGCCGCAACTACCAGGTTGGCCACGCCCTGGGCCAGGGCCTGAGCCTGGACGAGGCGGTCAGCCGCCTGGGCGAGGTGGCCGAGGGCGTCAACACGCTCAAGGTGCTCAAGGCCAAGGCCCAGGAAGTCGGGGTGTACATGCCGCTGGTGGCGGGCTTGCACGCCATCCTGTTCGAGGGCCGCACCTTGAACCAGGTGATCGAGCACCTGATGCGCGCCGAGCCCAAGACCGACGTCGATTTCATTTCCACCAGCGGTTTCAACTGAAGGAGCGTCTCCATGAACGATACCCCCGAGCGCGCCCAGCGCGAGTCGATCATCCTGCGCGTACTGTGGATGCTGGTGTTGCTGATTGCCTGGCAACTGGCCGAGATCCTGCTCGGCGGCCTGGTGCTGGTGCAGCTGATCTACCGCCTGGTGTACGGCGCACCCAGCGCCAGCCTGATGAACTTCGGCGACAGCCTCAGCCAGTACCTGGCGCAGATCGGCCGTTTCGGCACCTTCCACACTGACCAGAAACCCTGGCCATTCGCCGACTGGCCGGCACCCCGCGCCCCCGAGGGCGAAACGCCCCACGCCGTGGCCGCGGCGGCGCACCCGGTGCGTGACCAGGAGCCCAAGCTGTGAAGCTGTGGGTGCTGCGCCACGGCGAGGCCGAGCCGCGGGCCAATACCGACGCCGAGCGGCGCCTGACCGCCCATGGTCGCGAGCAGGTGCTGCACAGCGCCGCGCGGCTGCTGGGCCAGCCGTTGCAGGCGATCCTGGCCAGCCCCTACGTGCGCGCCCAGCAGACCGCCGCCCTGGTGCACGGCGCCCTGGGCTTCGCCGAGCCGGTGCGCACGGTGCCCTGGCTGACCCCGGAAAGCGATGTGCAACAGGTGATCGGCGAAATCGAACGGCTGGGCCTGGAGCAGGTGTTGCTGGTCAGCCACCAGCCGCTGGCGGGCACCCTGGTAGGGAGGCTCGAGCATGGCCACGGCCAGCAGCCAGCGCCGCTGAGCACGGCCAGCCTGGCCGAACTAGAAGGCGATTGGCCACTGGCCGGGTTGATGACCTTGCGTGGCCTGCATCACGCAGGCTGAAGCGTATCCAGCGCGCTGTATGGCACCGGCGCGCCGCTGTGCGCCGCCGGCTCCTGCAGGTTCAGATCCGCCAAGGCTTGACCTGATCGCCCTTGGCGATGACCTTTCCGAACGTTGCCACCCCCACGACCCTTGTCGACAATGGGCCATCCATCCCCCGTGCAGAGCAGGCGGCCATGTCGCAGCAGATCTTCTTCGCCCATGCCAATGGCTTCCCTTCGGCCACCTACGGCAAGCTGTTCGCCGCGCTGGCGCCGGACTACCAGGTGCAGCACCTGGCACAGCACGCCCATGACCCGCGCTTTCCGGTGAACGACAACTGGCAAGGCCTGGTGGACGAGCTGCTGCACCACCTTGAACAGCAGGACGCGCCGGTATGGGGTGTCGGCCATTCCCTGGGCGGCGTGCTGCACCTGCACGCCGCCTTGCGCCACCCGGAGCTCTACCGGGGGGTGGTGATGCTCGACTCACCGGTGCTGACCCGCGCCGACGAATGGCTGATCCAGGCCGCCAAGCGCCTGGGCTTGATCGACCGCATCACCCCGGCCGGGCGCACCCTGGGCCGCCGCGAGGCCTTCCCCGACCGCGACAGCGCGCGCCGCTATTTCGCCGGCAAGACCCTGTTCCGTCACTTCGATCCGGACTGCCTGGAGGCCTACCTCGAGCATGGCCTGGAAGCGGTTGGCGACGGCCTGCGCCTGCGTTTCGACCCGGCCACCGAGATCAGCATCTTTCGCAGCATCCCCCATGTCAGCCCGGCGCGGCCGCGCCAGTTGCAGGTGCCGCTGGCCATGGTCCGCGGCGCCCACAGCCGGGTGATCCGCAAGCACCATGCCCTGGCCGTGCGCGGCATGCCCAGGGGCGAGTACCACAGCCTGCCGGGCGGGCACATGTTCCCGCTGGAGCGGCCAGGCGCGACCGCTACCTTGATCCGCGACCTGTTTGCACGCTGGAGCCAGGCATGAGCGCCCAGGTCGAGGAGATCCGCCTGACCCTGGGCCATATCGAGCTGGCCGCGCACCTGTTCGGCCCGGCCGACGGCCTGCCGCTGATCGCCCTGCACGGCTGGCTCGACAACGCCAACAGCTTCGCCCGCCTGGCGCCGCAGTTGCGTGGGCTGCGTATCGTCGCCCTGGACCTGGCCGGGCATGGCTATTCGGCGCACCGCCCGCTGGGGGCCGGCTACGCCTTGGCCGACTACGCCCATGATGTGCTGCGGGTGGCCGAGCAACTGGGCTGGCAGCGCTTCGGCCTGCTTGGCCATTCGCTGGGGGCGATCATCGCCGTGCAACTGGCCGGCGCCTTGCCCGAGCGCATCAGCCACCTGGCGCTGATCGACGGGGTGGTGCCGCCCACGCTCGGCGAGCAGGACGCCGCCGAGCGCCTGGGGCTGGCGTTGCAGGCGCAACTGCGCCTGGAGGGCAAGCGCAAGTCGGTGTACCCGACCCTGGAGCAGGGCGTGGAGGCGCGGATGAAAGGCATGGTCGCGGTCAGCCGCGAAGCGGCCGAGCTGCTGGCCCAGCGCGGCCTGATGCCGGTACCCGGCGGCTACAGCTGGCGCAGCGACAGCCGCCTGACCTTGCCCTCGCCAAGCCGCCTGCACCCGGACCAGGCCATGGCCTTCGTCAAGCGCATCGCCTGCCCGACCTGCCTGGTGGTGGCCGCCGACGGCATGCTCGCGCGCCACACGGCGTTGCTGGAGCAGCTACCCTTCGAGCAGGTGACCCTGCCGGGGGGGCATCACCTGCACCTGAACGACGCCGAGGGCGCGGCCCTTGTCGCAGACTGTTTCAATCGCTTTTTTGGCATTCCTTGACTTGCACCGGACAAGTGTCGAGGCTTGGCGGGTTGAAAGGGAGACAACCATGTACATGCCAGACATCCACGCGCCACGCCCCGCCCTTTGCGAGGGCGGCCGATGAGCGCACCTGTGTTCGTTCGCGGCGCCGTCGCCGCTTGCCTGGCGATCGCCAGCCCATGGCTGTGGGCCGGCAGCCTGCCGGTGCCGGTCGATGCCAAGGTCGTCGACCAGCGCCCCGCCGTGGCGCAGGAGCGCGTCTACCCCATGGGCCCGCTGCGCAAGATCAGCGGCCGCCTGCGGGTCGAGGACAAGGTCGAGAGCCGCGGCCAGGTCAGCTCGGTCACCTATGAACTGCCGGTAGAGCGCAGTGCCCGCGAAGCTTTCACCAGCGCCCGCGAGGCCTTGCAGCGCGATGGTGGCTACCCGCTGTTCTGGTGCCAGGGCCGCGACTGCGGCGAAGCCAGCCTGTGGGCCAACGACGTGTTCGCCAATGCCCGCTTGAACGGCGGCGACGAACAGCAGGCGTTCATCCTGCTGCGCCGTTCGGCCGAGCAGGCCGACACCCTGGTGGCCTTGTACAGCGTCACCCGCGGCAACCGCCGCGCCTACCTGCATGTCGAGGAGTTCGTCGCCGGCAGCCCGCTGGGCGAGCTGCTGCCGACCGCGGCCACGGTACTGCGCGAGCTGCGCGACACCGGCAAGCTCGACTACCCCGACCTGGCCGAGCCCCAGACCACCTGGGCAACCTTGCTGGCGCGCAGCCTCAACCTCGACAGCACCCTGCGCGTGAGCCTCAGCGGCAAGGGCGCCGAGGCCTGGCGCGAGCAGTTGGTCAAGGCCGGCGTGCGCAACAACCGGCTTGAAGTGGGCAGCGCCCCGACCGATGGCCTGCACCTGGAACTGATCCGTTGAGTGAGCGCCACCATGGCCAACAATGACCGCCTGTTGATCCAGATCCTGCTGCTGACGCTGCTGGGCGCCGCGCTGTGGGTGATGGCGCCGTTCATCTCGGCCTTGCTGTGGGGCGCCATCCTGGCCTTCGCCAGCTGGCCGCTGATGCGCCTGCTGACCCGCCTGCTCGGTGGCCGCGAAACCCTGGCGGCGAGCCTGCTGACCACGGTGTGGATCTTGCTGGTGGCCTTGCCGCTGGTGTGGCTGGGCTTCAACCTGGCCGACCATATCCGCGATGCCACCGCCTTCGTGCGCGATATCCAGGTCGACGGCCTGCCCGACGCACCGGCCTGGGTGGCTGGGATACCGTTCTTCGGCGAGCGCCTGGTCAACGGGTGGCAGTCCCTTGACCAGCAAGGCGCGGCGCTGCTGGCGTCGGCCAAGCCGTACCTCGGCCAGGTCGGCAACTGGTTGCTGGCGCGCAGCGCGCAGATTGGCAGCGGGGTGCTGGAGCTGACCCTGAGCCTGGTGTTCGTGTTCTTTTTCTACCGCGACGGGCCGCGCCTGGCGGCCTTCGTCCAGCGCTTGCTGGAGCGGCTGGTGGGCGAGCGTGCCGAGTACTACATCGAGCTGGTGGCCGGTACCGTGCAACGGGTGGTCAACGGCGTGATCGGCACCGCCGCGGCCCAGGGCCTGCTGGCGCTGATCGGCTTCCTGATCGCCGGGGTGCCCGGGGCCATCGTGCTGGGCCTGGTGACCTTCATGCTCAGCCTGATCCCCATGGGCCCGCCGCTGGCCTGGATACCGGCCACCGCCTGGCTGGTCTGGAAGGGCGACTACGGCATGGCGGTGTTCCTCGGGGTGTGGGGCACCTTCATCATCAGTGGCGTGGACAACGTGCTCAAGCCCTACCTGATCAGCCGGGGCGGCAACCTGCCGCTGGTGATCGTGCTGCTCGGGGTGTTCGGCGGGCTGCTCGCGTTCGGCTTCATCGGGTTGTTCATCGGGCCGACCTTGCTGGCTGTCGGCTATAGCCTGTTGCTGGACTGGAGCCGCAATTCCGCGCCGCAGCATTGAAGTCCGGTTCGCCGGCAAGCCGGCTCCTACTGTGATCACCCCGTAGGAGCCGGCTTGCCGGCGAACAGGCCGGTACAGGCACCGCAATACCTGATCTTTACGCATTCTTTATGCCCCGGCCCCGCTGCCGATCTCGCCCCTTTACGCACCTCCCTCGGACAATTTCCGCAAAGCGGCCCTCACGCCGCAACTAGGGGAGATTGCACATGTACATGCTCGACGGACTGTCACTGCTCTTGGCGGTGGCGTTGGCGGTTTACCTGCTGGTGGCGCTGCTGCGCGCCGATCGCGGCTAAGGGGCGACCATGCACAGTTACGATTACCTGCTGCTGCTGGCGTTCTTCGCCATCGTGCTGTTGCCGGCGCCTTGGCTCGGGCGCTTCTACTACAAGGTGATGGAAGGCCAGCGTACCTGGCTGTCGCCGCTGCTCGGGCCGCTGGAGCGGGGCTGCTACCGCCTGGCTGGGGTGAACGCCGACCAGGAGCAGAACTGGAAGCAGTACACCCTGGCCCTGCTGGCCTTCAACCTGGCCGGCTTCCTGCTGCTGTTCGCCGTGCTGCTGCTGCAAGGCTCGCTGCCGCTCAACCCGCAGCACCTGCCGGGCCAGGAGTGGTCGCTGGCGTTCAATACCGCGGTCAGCTTCATGACCAACACCAACTGGCAGTCCTACAGCGGCGAGGCGTCGGTCAGCTACCTGACCCAGATGCTCGGCCTGACCGTGCAGAACTTCGTCAGCGCCGCCACCGGCCTGGCCGTGCTGGTCGCCCTGAGCCGGGGTATCGCCCGTCGTTCGGCCGGCACCCTGGGCAACTTCTGGGTCGACCTGACCCGCGCCACCCTCTACGGCTTGCTGCCGCTGTGCCTGGTGCTGGCGCTGATGCTGGTGTGGCAGGGCGTGCCGCAGACCTTCGCCGACTATGCCCAGGCGCTCACCCTGCAGGGCGCCGAGCAGACCATCCCGCTGGGCCCGGCCGCCAGCCAGATCGCCATCAAGCAACTGGGCACCAACGGCGGTGGCTTCTTCGGCGTCAACTCGGCGCACCCGTTCGAGAACCCCACGGCCTGGAGCAACCTGTTCGAGGTGGCCTCGATCATCCTGATCCCGGTGGCGCTGGTGTTCACCTTTGGCCATTACGTCAAGGACCTGCGCCAGAGCCGTGCGATCATCGCCTGCATGCTGGCGCTGTTCCTGGTCGGCGGCAGTACCGCGCTGTGGTCGGAGCACCAGCCCAACCCGGCGCTGGAAAGCGCCCAGGTGCTACAGAGCGCGCCATTGGAAGGCAAGGAGAGCCGCTTCGGCACCACCGGTTCCGTGCTGTGGACGGTGACCACCACTTCCGCCTCCAACGGTTCGGTCAACGCCATGCACGACAGCCTCAACCCGCTGACCGGCATGGTGGCGATGGTCAACATGATGCTTGGCGAGGTGATTTTCGGCGGAGTAGGCGCCGGCCTCTACGGCATGCTGCTGTTCGTGCTGATCGCCGTGTTCCTGGCCGGCCTGATGATCGGCCGCACCCCGGAATACCTGGGCAAGAAGCTCCAGGCCCGGGAAGTGCAGTTGCTGGTGGCGACCCTGCTGGTGATGCCGGTGGGTGTGCTGGTGCTCGGCGCCATCGCCGCCAGCCTGCCCGGGCCTGCCGGCGCGGTGACCAACCCCGGTGCCCATGGCTTCAGCCAACTGCTGTACGCCTACACCTCCGGCACCGCCAACAACGGCTCGGCTTTCGCCGGCTTTGGCGCCAACACCACGTTCCACAACGTGATGATCGGCCTGGCGATGCTTATCGGCCGCTTCGGCTACATCCTGCCGGTGCTGGCCCTGGCTGGCAGCCTGGCGGCGAAAAAAAGCGCGCCGCAGGGCCTCAACAGCTTCCCCACCCATGGCCCGCTGTTCACCGGTCTGTTGCTGGTGACCATCCTGCTGGTCGGTGGCCTGACCTTCCTGCCGACCCTGGCCCTTGGGCCGATCGCCGAACACCTGAGCCTGGGATTCTGAGGAATACACCATGAACATGCCCATTGCAGACGTGAAGGCGCGTCATAGCGCCAAGGACCAGACCCGCTTCGCCGCGCTGTGGCGCCCGGCGCTGGTGCAGGCTTTCGTCAAGCTCGACCCGCGCCAGCTCAAGCGCTCGCCGGTGATGCTGGTGGTGGCCCTCACCGCCGTGCTGACCACCGTGCTGTGCTTCGCCCCTGGCAGCGGCGTGAGCACCGCCGTGGCGGTACAGATCGCTGTCTGGCTGTGGTTCACCGTGCTGTTCGCCAACTTCGCCGAAGCCCTGGCCGAAGGCCGCGGCAAGGCCCGCGCCGACAGCCTCAAGGCCGGCAGCCAGGGCCTGACTGCCAAGCGTCGCAAGCACGACGGCAGCTTCGAAACCGTTGTCGCGACTCAATTGCGCAAGGATGATGTGGTGCGCGTGGTGGCCGGTGAACTGATTCCCGGTGACGGCGAGGTGCTCGAAGGCATCGCTGCTGTCAACGAGGCGGCCATCACCGGCGAGTCCGCCCCGGTGATCCGCGAGTCCGGCGGCGACCGCTCGGCTGTCACCGGCAACACCCGGCTGGTTTCCGACGGGTTGCTGATTCGTATCACCAGCAACCCGGGCGAGTCGACCCTGGACCGCATGATCGCCCTGGTCGAGGGCGCCAAGCGGCAGAAGACCCCCAACGAGATCGCCCTGGACATCCTGCTGATCGGCCTGACCCTGATCTTCCTGATCGTGGTGGTGACCCTGCAGCCGTTCGCCCGCTTCGCCGGCGGTGAGCTGCCGCTGATCTTCCTCGCCGCGCTGCTGGTGACCTTGATCCCCACCACCATCGGCGGCCTGCTGTCGGCCATCGGCATCGCCGGCATGGACCGCCTGGTGCGCCTCAACGTGATCGCCCGTTCCGGCCGCGCGGTGGAGGCAGCCGGCGATGTGCACACGCTGATGCTCGACAAGACCGGCACCATCACCTTCGGCAACCGCCGTTGCAGCGCCCTGCACGCAGCCTCGGGCGTGACCGCCAAGGAGCTGGGAGCGGGCGCCTTGCTCGCCTCGCTGGCCGACGACACTGCCGAGGGCAAGTCGATCGTCGAGTACCTGCGTCAACTGCATGACTTCGACGAGCCCGCGGCCAGCCAGTACCAAGCCATCGCCTTCAGCGCCGAAACGCGGCTGTCGGGCATCGACTTCCAGCAGCGCCGCTACCGCAAGGGCGCCGTCGATGCGGTGCTGGCCTTCTGCGGCCTGCAACGCCTGGAGTTGCCCGCCGCCCTGGCCCGTGAAGTGGAGCGCATCGCCCAGAGCGGCGGCACGCCGTTGCTGGTGTGTGTCGACCAGCGCCTGCTCGGCGTGATCCACCTCAAGGACGTGGTCAAGCCCGGCATCCGCGAGCGCTTCGCCGAGCTGCGCAAGCTGGGCATTCGTACCGTGATGGTCACCGGCGACAACCCGCTGACGGCCGCCGCCATCGCTGCCGAGGCCGGGGTCGACGATGTGCTTGCCGAAGCCACCCCGGAGAAGAAGCTGGCGCGCATCCGCCAGGAGCAGAACGACGGGCGCCTGGTGGCCATGTGCGGCGACGGTGCCAACGACGCCCCGGCCCTGGCCCAGGCCGACGTGGGCATGGCCATGAACGACGGCACCCAGGCCGCCCGCGAGGCCGCCAACATGGTCGACCTGGACAGCGACCCGACCAAGTTGCTGGACGTGGTGCAGGTGGGCAAGGAACTGCTGGTGACCCGCGGCGCACTGACCACCTTCTCCATCGCCAACGACGTGGCCAAGTACTTCGCCATCCTGCCGGCGCTGTTCGCTGCCATCTACCCACAACTGGGCGTGCTCAACCTGATGCACCTGGCCAGCCCGCAGAGCGCGATCCTCTCGGCCATCGTGTTCAACGCGCTGATCATCATCGTGCTGATCCCCCTGGCGCTGCGTGGGGTGCGGGTGCAGGCCGCCAGCGCCGCCCACCTGCTGCGGCGCAACCTGCTGATCTACGGCCTGGGCGGGATCCTCGTGCCGTTCGCTGGGATCAAGTTGATCGACGTTGTGCTCAATGCCCTGCACCTGGTCTGAAGGAGAGACGAACATGACTGCATACGTACGCCCGGCCCTGAGCCTGATCCTGCTGATGACCCTGGTCACCGGCGCCTTGTACCCGCTGGCCGTGACCGGCATCGCCCAGGTCGCCTTCCCCGAGCAGGCCAATGGCAGCCTGGTGCGCGACGAGCGCGGCCAGGTGCGCGGCTCGGCGCTGATCGCCCAGGCGTTCAAGGGCGATGGCTGGTTCCAGTCGCGGCCCTCGGCCGGTGACTACGCCACCGTCTCCAGCAGCGCGAGCAACCTGGCGCCGAGCAACCCGGCCCTGGCCGCGCGCGTCGAAGGCGCGGCCAGCGCGCTGTACCAGGCGCAGCAGGGGCCAGTGCCGCTGGCGCTGCTGACCACCTCGGGCAGCGGGCTGGACCCGCACCTGCCGCCGGACGCCATCGCCTATCAGCTGCCACGGGTGGCGGCAGCGCGGCAGGTGCCGGTCGAGCGCTTGCAAGTGCTGGTGAATGACGCCACCCTGCGGCCATTGATCGGGCCGCCGGTGGTCAATGTGCTGGCGCTGAACCAGGCGCTTGAGCGCCTGGCGCCGCTCGCCGTGAATTGACCCCTGTAGGAGCGGGCTGGTGTCGCGAAAGGGTCGCGCAGCGGCCCCAGGATCTGAGCGGTGTCGCTTAAATTGCCGGGGCTGCTTTGCAGCCCTTTCGCGACACCAGGCCGCTCCTACAGGGATCGTGATATTGCCGAGAACTAAGGATCGAACATGAGCAACCCCTCCCGCGCCGACGCGCTGCTGGCCGGCCTGCCCCGCGAAGGCCGGGGCCGGCTCAAGGTGTTCCTCGGCGCCGCGCCCGGGGTCGGCAAGACCTTCGCCATGCTCCAGGCCGCCCACGCCCAGCAGCGCCAGGGCGTGCAGGTGGTGGCCGGGGTGGTCGAAACCCACGGCCGCAGCGAAACCGAGGCCCTGCTCGGCGGCCTGCTCCAGCAACCGTTGCTGCGCTGCGAATACCGCGGCGTGACCCTCGAGGAAATGGACCTCGACGGCCTGCTCAAGGCCGCGCCGCCGCTGGTGCTGGTGGACGAGCTGGCCCACAGCAACGCCCCCGGCAGCCGCCACGCCAAGCGCTGGCAGGATGTGCAGGAGCTACTCGCCGCCGGCATCGACGTGTACACCACGGTCAACGTCCAGCACCTGGAAAGCCTCAACGACAAGGTCCGCGACATCACCGGCGTGCAGGTGCGCGAAACCCTGCCGGACTGGGTGTTGCAGGAAGCCTTCGAGCTGGTGCTGATCGACCTGCCGCCGCGCGAGCTGCTCGAGCGCCTGCGCGAGGGCAAGGTCTATGTGCCCGAGCAGGCGAGGGCGGCCATCGAGGCGTATTTCTCCCAGACCAACCTCACCGCCCTGCGCGAGCTGGCCATGCAGACCGCCGCCGCACAGGTGGACGCCGACCTTGCCAGCGGTTATCGCCAGCGCGGCCAGGAAGCGCCGGCCTTGCGTGGCCGGCTGCTGGTCGGCATCGACGGCGACGAGCAGGCCGAACGCCTGGTGCGCCACGCCAGCCGGGTTGCCCAGCGTCGCCATTTGCCGTGGAGCGTGGTGCACGTGGACAACGGCCGGCTGCGTGACGAAACCGCCCGCCATCGCCTGCAGGCCGCCCAGCAGCTGGCCGAGCGCCTGGGGGGCGAGGTGGTGCTGCTGCGCGCCGGAGAGGTGGCGCGCACGCTGATCCAGCATGCCACCGAGCGCCGTGCCAGCCTGGTGCTGGTGGGCCAGTCCCGCGATCTGCTGCGCCGACGGGTGCTAGGTGCTGGCGTGGCGACCCGCCTGCTGCGCGAAAGCCATGGCCTGGAAATCAACGTGCTCGACCGCGACGCCCAGCCGCAACCCGCGCGCACGGCGGTCAAGCGCGTGTGGGTGTGGCGTCATTACCTGCTGGCGCTGCTGGCCACGGTGCTGGCCGCTGGTTTGTCGTGGGCGGTGTCCAGCGTGCTGGCGCTGCCCAATATCTCCCTGGTGTTCCTCGCCGCCGTGCTGCTGGTGGCGGTGCGCAGCAGCCTGGGCCCGGCACTGGCTTGCGCGGCGTTGTCGTTCCTGACCTACGATTTCCTGTTCATCCCGCCGAACTTCTCGTTCAGCATCCAGCGCGAAGAAGACGTGCTGACCTTGGTGTTCTTCCTGCTGATGGCCGCGCTCACCGGCAACCTGGCCGCGCGCCAGCGCCGCCAGTTGCAGGCATTGCGCGAAACCCAGGCGCAGACCAACCAGTTGCTCGACCTGTCGCGCCGGCTGACCGTGGCCACCGACCGCCAGGCGGTATTCAG
This sequence comes from Pseudomonas sp. VA159-2, assembly GCF_024126635.1. Lineage (NCBI taxonomy): Bacteria > Pseudomonadati > Pseudomonadota > Gammaproteobacteria > Pseudomonadales > Pseudomonadaceae > Pseudomonas > Pseudomonas sp. VA159-2. Next base: position 50,915 of record NZ_JAMYBV010000023.1, read on the forward strand.
CGCCGCCGGCCAGCACCTGGACGGCTGGCAGGACGTGCAAGTATGCCTGCTCGAGCGCAGCGCCGATGGCCTGCTGCAAGTGGCCAGCGGCGGCGCCCCGGCTTTCACCGACAACGAACGCGCCGCCGCCGAATGGGCCTGGCAGCACGGCCAGGCTGCCGGCTTTGGCAGCGATACCTTGCCCCATGGCCGCTGGTGGTGGTGGCCGCTGGCGGTGGAGGAGCAGCCCCTGGCATTGCTCGGCGTGCGCCCGCGCAGCGGCGAGCCGTTGACTGCCCAGCGCCGGCGCCTGCTGATGGCCCTGGCGCAGCCCCTGGCCCAGGCCCTGGCCCGCGCCCGCCTCGGCGAGCAACTGGAGGCCGCGCGCCTGCACGGTGAAACCGAGCAACTGCGCAGTGCCTTGCTCGCCTCGGTGTCCCACGACCTGCGCACGCCGCTGACGGCGATGCGCGGCAGCATCGACAGCCTGTTGGCGCTGGGCGAGGCGATCCCCGCGGACGACCGCCGCGACCTGCTCGAAGGCACCCGCGACGAGGCCGAGCGCCTGGACCGCTACATCCAGAACCTGCTGGACATGACCCGCCTGGGCCATGGGGGGCTCAAGCTCGCCCGTGACTGGGTGGCGCCCGGCGATATCGTCGGCAGCGCGCTGAACCGCCTACGCGTGGTGCTGGCGCCGCTGCGGCTGCACACCGAGGTTCCGGGCGAGCTGCCGCTGCTGTTCGTGCATGCCGCGCTGATCGAGCAGGCGCTGGTCAATGTGCTGGAAAACGCCGCGCGTTTCTCCCCCGCCCAAGGGCGCCTGGCGTTGCAGGTGCAGGTGCGCGACGAGCAGCTGTGCTTCGCCGTCAGCGACCAGGGCCCGGGTATTCCGGTGGATGAGCGCGCGCAGATCTTCGACATGTTCTACACCGCCGCCCGTGGCGATCGCGGCGGGCAGGGCACCGGCCTGGGCCTGGCCATCTGCCAGGGCATGATCGGTGCCCATGGCGGGCACATCCTGGTGGGCGACGGCATCGATGGCCAGGGCACCTGCATCACTCTATGCTTGCCGCTGCCAACCCAACCCGATACTGAAAGTGAAGCGCCATGAGCCAAGCCGCCACCTTGCTGGTCATCGACGACGAGCCGCAGATCCGCAAGTTCCTGCGCATCAGCCTGGCGTCCCAGGGCTACAAGGTGCTCGAGGCCGCCAGCGGCGGCGAGGGCCTGGCCCAGGCTGCGCTGGGCAAGCCCGACCTGGTGGTGCTTGACCTCGGCCTGCCGGACATGGACGGCCAGCAGGTGCTGCGCGAGCTGCGGGAATGGAGCGCGGTGCCGGTGATGGTGCTGTCGGTGCGGGCCAGCGAGGTGCAGAAGGTCGATGCGCTGGATGGCGGGGCCAACGACTACGTGACCAAGCCGTTCGGCATCCAGGAGTTTCTGGCGCGGGTGCGGGCGTTGTTGCGCCAGGTACCTCAGGCCAGCGGGGCGGCCGCGGTGGCGAGCTTCGGGCCGCTGGTGGTGGACCTGGCCTTTCGCAAGGTGACCCTGGACGGCGTCGAGGTGGCGCTCACGCGCAAGGAGTACGCACTGCTGGCGCAGTTGGCCGGGCACCCGGGGCGGGTGATCACCCAGCAGCAACTGCTCAAGGACATCTGGGGGCCGACCCATGTCGACGACACCCATTACCTGCGGATCGTGGTGGGGCACCTGCGGCAGAAGCTGGGCGATGACCCCACGGCGCCACGGTTCATCATCACCGAGGCGGGGGTAGGGTATCGCCTGGTGACGCCGGCCTGAGAGCGCCAGGGCGCCGCGCCTCCTGTAGGCGCGGCCTTGCGTCGCGATGGGGCGCGTAGCGGCCCCAGATGTCAGCTGCGCCGCGTAGCACGCCGGGGCCGCTGCGCGGCCCTTTCGCGACACAAGGCCGCTCCTACAAGGGATGCGGTGTGTTTGTGGGTCAGATATCCAGTTCCAGGGCCAGCAGTTCCTGCACGCTCTGGCGGCGGCGGATCATCCGCAGCTTGTCCTGCTCGATCAGAAACTCCGGCAGCAGCGGCCGGCTGTTGTAGTTCGACGACATCGAGGCGCCATAGGCCCCGGCGTCGTGAATCACCAGCAGGTCACCCACCTTGGCCTGGGGCAGTTGCTGCGGGGTCAGCTCCTGGTCGTTCTGGGTAAACACATCACCCGACTCGCACAGCGGCCCGGCCACTACCGTGGCTTGCAGCGGGCCTGCCAGTGCCTGGCCGTCGGCGGCGCACAGGCTCATGCGGTGATAGGCGCCGTACATCGCCGGGCGCATCAAATCGTTGAAGCCGGCGTCGACCAGCACGTAGTGCTTGTCGCCCATCTGCTTGACCGCCCGTACCTCGGCCACCAGGTAGCCTGATTCCGCCACCAGGTAGCGCCCCGGCTCGATCTCCATGCGCACGGGATGGCCGAGCATCGCCTCGATTTCCGTGCGCGCCAGCGCCCAGGTGCGGGCATAGCGCTGCAAATCCACCGGCTGGTCGCCATCGCGGTACGGCGTGGACAAGCCTCCGCCGATGGAGAACGCCTCGATGTCCATGCCCAGCTGGCCGATCAGTTCGACCATGGCGCTGGCGACCTGCTCCAGGTGCTGGTAGTCCACCCCCGAGCCGATATGCATGTGCACGCCCACCAGGTGCAGGCCGTACTGGCGCACGCAGGCCAGCGCCTCGGGCAGTTGCGCGTGCCAGATACCATGCTTGCTGTTTTCGCCACCGGTGTTGGTCTTGCGGCTGTGGCCATGGCCGAAGCCGGGGTTGATGCGCAGCCACACCCGATGGCCGGGCGAGCGCTCGCCCAACTGGCGGAGCATGTCGATGGAACCGGCGTTGACTTCGATGCCGGTCTCGACCACCCGCGCCAGGGTCGGCTGGTCCAGCACATCGCAGGTCAGCACCACGCCTGCCGGCTCACCGCCCACCGAAGCGCCGGCGGCGAAGGCCCGCTCCATTTCCCCCAGGGATACCGCGTCGAGCACCAGGCCGCGTTCGCGGATCAGGCGCAGCACGTGCAGGTTGGGGTTGGCCTTTTGCGCGAAGCGCACGCTGTCGAAGTGCTGCTTGAGCTGATCGATGCGTTGGCCGATGGTCTGTGCGTCGTAGGCCCAGAGTGGCGAGCCGTGTTGGCGGACGGCCTGGGCCAGGAGCGGGGCAGGGGTGGGCATGGTGGTGTTCCTTGTTTGCGATGCACCGATGGTGAGGCAATCAGGTAATCCAGAAAAATATCTATTCTTGGCCTAGCTATTCATATTTGATATGCAGGCCAGTCGTTATAGCGCCAGCCTAGCCACCACAACCCAGAGTCAACCGTGAAACTGTCCATCCGTCACATCGAAGTGTTCCGCGCCATCCTCACCGCCGGCAGTGTCACTGGCGCCGCACGCCTGTTGTTCACCTCCCAGCCCACCGTCAGCCGCGAACTGGCGCGCATGGAGCAGGTCACCGGGCTGACCCTGTTCGAGCGCGAAGGCGGGCGCCTGGCCCCCACCGCCCAGGCCCTGTTGCTGATCGAGGAAGTCGAACGTGCCTTCGTCGGCCTCGAGCGCATCGACCGTTTCGCCCAGGCCATTCGCAACTTCGAGCAGGGCCGGCTGGCCATCACCTGCCTGCCGCTGTTCTCGCAAACCCTGCTGCCCAAGGCCTGCCAGCGCTTCCATCAGCAGCATCGCGGCGTCAGCGTGAGCATTACCGCGCAGGAGTCGCCGCTGTTGGAAGAGTCGCTGGTGGCCCAGCAGCATGACCTGGGCCTGACCGAAGTCGAGCAGGTGCCCAGGGGGGCAATGGGCGAGCTGCTGTTCAACGCCGACATGGTCTGCGTACTGCCCCAGGGGCACCCGCTGCAGGCCAAGGCGGTGCTGGCGCTGGACGACTTCCACGAGGTCGACTTCATCAACCTGGCCAGCCTCGACACCTACCGACAACAGCTCGACCAGCACTTTCGCGCCGCTGGGGTGAACCGCCGCACGGTGATCGAGACCACCAGCGCGGCATCGGTATGCGCCATGGTTCGCCAGGGGCTGGGGGTGGCAATCATCAACCCGCTCAGTGGGCTCGAGGCGCAGCAGGGCGGCTTGGCCATGCGCCGCCTGAGCCTGTCGGTGCCGTACCGGGTGATGCTGATCCGGCCCGAGCACCGCCCAGCCTCGGTGGTGGTCGAGCCGTTCTGCCAGGCGCTGCGCGAGCAGGCGCGGGCGATGCAAACCGTCCTGGCGACCCTGCGCTGAGGGCGCAAGCTGTCCCGCACTTGCTGCAAGGCCTCGTGGTGCCACGGCCAGGCCATTCGATCTGCTGGTTGCTCCAGCTGGCCAAGCACTGCGTTGCCTGCTGCGCAGGCCGCATTGACATGGTAGCGACACCGGCGCGAAGGCATAATGCGTGGCTCTGTACTCAGGATCGGAACGCGTGACGATGGAAGGCTCAAGCCCAGGCAAGGTGCTGTTGGTGGAAGACGACGAGAAGCTCTCGGGGTTGATCGCGCATTTCCTCTCACAACATGGTTTCGAGGTGCGCGAGGTGCATCGCGGCGACCTGGCACGCCAGGCGTTCGTCGAGTTCCAGCCGTCGATGGTGGTGCTCGACCTGATGCTGCCGGGGCAGGATGGCTTGCAGGTGTGCCGGGAAATCCGCGCCCTGAGCGATACGCCGATCGTGATCCTCACCGCCCGCGAGGACGACCTGGACCATATCCTCGGCCTTGAGTCGGGGGCCGACGACTACGTGATCAAGCCGATCAAGCCGCCAGTGCTGCTGGCCCGCCTGCGCGCCCTGCAACGGCGCCATGCGCCGCAGGCCAGCCCAGGTGGTGCGCTGGTGTTCGGCGAACTGAAGATCGACCCGGTGTGCCGCGAGGTGACGCTGGAGGGCGAGGCGCTCGAGTTCACCACCATGGAATTCGACCTGCTCCAGCTGCTGGCCGACAACGCCGGGGTGATCCTGTCCCGTGACGATATTCTCAACAAGATGCGTGGCATCGACTTCGATGGCATGAACCGCAGCGTCGACGTGTACATCAGCAAGCTGCGCAACAAACTCAACGACACCCCGCGCGAGCCGGTACGCATCAAGACCGTATGGGGCAAGGGCTACCTGTTCAACCCGTTCGCCTGGGAGCGCTAGATGCTGCGCCTGTTCCTGGGCCTGTACCTGATCCTGGCGGTGGGCCTGGTGGTGGCGCTGCAGACCGTCGAACACACCCTCGACGCACTGCTCGCCCCACAGATGGAAGCCGCCAGCCGCGAGACCTTCCGCGGCACGGTGCATGCGCTGGTCGAGCAATTGCGCGGGGTTCAGGCAGAGCAGCGCGCCCAGCGCCTGGAACGGCTGCGCCCCGACTATGGCTTGGGGCTGGCACTGGTGCGCGCCGACCAGCTGGCGCTGAGCGCGCGTGAACAGGCGCAGTTGGCGCAGGGCCAATTGGTGTTGCGCGAACAGTACACCCAGCTGTACAGCCGCATCGATGACGGCAAGCAACTGCTGAGCGTGACGCTGCCCCGCGAGCCCAATTTCATGCCGGTCTACATCGCCACGGCCTATGCGATGCTGGCGTTGCTACTGGGCGTGGTGTTGTTCTTCTGGGTGCGCCCGCACTGGCGTGACCTGGAAAAACTGCGCCTGGCCGCCCAGCGCTTCGGCGACAACGACCTGTCGGCACGGGTGCGCATGTCGCGGCGCTCGAGCATCAGCGATGTGGCGGGGCATTTCGACCTGATGGCCGCGCGTATCGAAGGGCTGATCGCCAACCAGCGCGAGTTGACCAACGCTGTGTCCCACGAGCTGCGCACGCCCATCGCGCGCCTGAATTTCGAGCTCGATCAGCTCGGCAAGCAACAGGATCCGGTCAAGGCGCGCCAGCTGATCAGCGACATGTATGCCGACCTGGGCGAGCTGGAAGACATGGTGTCCGAGTTGCTCACCTACGCCAGCCTGGAGCACGGTGCGGCCGCCATCAGCCTGCAAGCGGTCGAGGCCGGCAGCTGGCTGGACAGCGTGGTTGCCAGCGTGACCCTGGAGGCTGAGGCCAATGGCATCGAGATTCACCTGGCGCCGAGCGCCGTCGAGACGTTCAGTATCGAGCCGCGGTTCATGGCCAGGGCGGTGATCAACCTGTTGCGTAACGCGATCCGCTATGCCGAAGGGCATATCCAGGTTTCCCTGGCATGCAGTGACGGCCAGTTCCGGCTGCAGGTCGACGATGACGGGCCGGGGGTGCCGGCGGCGGGGCGCGACCGGATCTTCGAGCCCTTCTCGCGGCTCGACAGCAGCCGCGACCGGCGCACCGGCGGTTTCGGCCTGGGGCTGGCCTTGGTGCGGCGGGTGGCGCAGTCCCATGGCGGGGAGGCGCAGGTGGGGGATGCGGCAGGTGGGGGCGCGTCCTTGCGCATGATCTGGCCGGCCCGGATTTAGACAGCCCCGGGCGGTCGAAAGGGGTCAGAAGGTGTAGGTCATCTGGCTGAGCACTGATGTTTGCAGGCGCTTTTCGACCAGCGGGCTGTCGCCGGCGTCGTTGCTCAGGTAGTCCGCCGCCAGCACGGTGGTCAGGCTCCAGTGCTGGTCGAACGGCAGGTTCCAGGCCAGCTCGGCGCCGCGGCTGACCAGGCCGCCTCGGGCCTCATGGGCGCGGAACTGGCTGCGCGAAGCCTGGGCCTGGCTCACGCCATACCAGGTGCGCATATAGTCGCCGTCGCCGAACTGGCTGTTGACGCCGCCCGTCACCTCGCCGAAGCGGCCCTTGTACAGCTGCATGGCCAGGCTCAGTTTCAAGTGGTTGTAGGCCGAGCCGGTGTCGGGCTCGTCCTTGTCTTCTTCCAGGGCATGCTCGAAATTGGCGGCCAGCGTCAGGGGGCCGAAGTGGTAGGCCGCGTCGAGGCCCAGCAGTGGCCGCGACTTGATCGAGCCCATGCCGTCGAGCCTGTCCGAACCTTCGAAGCCTGCGCGGTGGTCCTTGCGCGTGGCACTGGCGCCCAGATAAACGCCAAAGGCGAACGCCTCGCCGTCATGGGCCCAGCCCAGGCCTTTTTGGCTATCGAGGAAAAAGCCAGCGGGGCTGGTAATGCTGCCTGCGAGCAGCGGCGCGCTGGTCCGTTCGCTGGCGCCGCTGTAGCGCGGGGCATTGGCGACACCGGCGCTCAGGCGGTACTGCCAGTCCTCGGCGCGCAGGTCGTTGGCGCCCAGCAGCAGGCAGGCGCAAGAGAGGGACAGCAAGCGGTACGGTACAGACATGGTGACACCCGATGAGGATTGGATGTGCCCATGCTAGGGAGCGCGGTGGCGGCAATCCTTGGCAGCTTTGTCGGGAAACTGTCAAAGACTGTTAACGCGCACTTTTTAACAATCCTTTGCAAAGCTCATGAAGTTGTCGCCGGAACGTCATTGCTAGGGTGCGCTTCCTTCAAGCCACCGCGAGATCGTTCATGAGATTGCTCTATCCGTTTGCCCTGGGCACCTGCCTGGCTGTGAGCCAGGCCCAGGCCACCAGTTTCGTCATGACCACCGACATGACCGTCAGCCTGAGCATGAGCGCCAGCAAGGGCACCAGCAGTTCGTTCAAGGACGACAAGATCGTCCTGGCGGCCAAGGATGACGCGGCAGCGTTCGTTGCCAGCAGTGGTGCCATTCGCGGTGCGCGCATGGAGGCGGCATTCGCGCGGATTCGCCAGGTGCTCGATGAGCCAGGCTTGCCGGACGAGGCCTTGGCCCGGGCGATCCTGGCGCTTTGAACGGTCGTTGGCTCACATGTGAGGCTTGCGCAGGTCGCAATCCAGGCGTAACGTGCCTCACATGTGAGACAAGGACTCTTCCTCGATGGCCGGCAAGAAAAGCTCCACCGACTACATGCGCGACATGCGCGCCCGGCTCAAGGCGGCGGGCCTGGTCAAGCGTGAGCTGTGGATCCTGCCGGAGCACGCGGCCGCCCTGCGCGGCATCGAGAAAGCATTACGCCAGCCCCACGCGGGCAACCAGGTCAGGACGGAGGATTTCATGACCGAGCACAACCACTGGACGATCGAATCGCTGCACAGCGCCCTGCAGGGCCTGGACGAGGTGCGTGACGGGGCGATCGGCCTGTCCCTGCAGCAGGGCGCCGAGCCCAGCCTGAAGCTGGTGATGCACGAACTGGACGGCCTGCCGCTGTACATCGCCGTGGCCGGTGAGCAGATCCTGGTCGACACCTTGCTGGTCGAAGCCAGCCAGGTGAAGGACGCGGCAGCCTTCAACGATGCGGTGCTGCGCACCCGCGACGTCTTCCCGCTGTCGTCCATCGGCCTGCACAGGCTGCCCTCGGGCGAGTCGGTATACACCATGTTCGGCGCCCTGAGCGCTGCCTCGTCGCTGGACAACATCGCCCAGGAGATCCACACCCTGGCCGACAACGTCATCACCGCCGCCGAAGATTTCGAAGACTACTTCACCCGCTGATTGCCCGGAGATTCACCATGAGCCTGTTGAAAAAGATCCTAACCGCCCTGCGTGGTGGTGCTTCGGAAGTCGGTGAGGCTATCGTCGATTCCCAAGCCCTGCGCATCCTCGACCAGGAGATCCGCGACGCCGACAACAACCTGATCGACGCGCGCAACCAGTTGGTCAAGATCATGGCCAAGCAAAAGACCGCGCAGCAGCGCATCGGCGAGTTCGACAAGACCATCGGCGATTGGGAACAGAAAGCCATCGCCGCCCTGGACAAGGGTGAGGATGGCCTGGCCCATGAGTGCGCGGCACGTATCGCCGAGCTGACCAACCAGCGTGACAGCGAGCAGGCCCTGGCCGACCAGTTCGGCGCCTCGGTCGCCACCCTGACCGCCACCGTGAGCAAGACCGAAGCGCAGATCAAGGGCCTCAAGCAGCAGGTCGACCTGGTCAAGGCCCGCGAAAGCGTGCAGCGCGCCCAGGTGAGCGCGGCGTCGGCCACCGGCGGGGCCAATGGCAGCCTGGAGACCGCGGTGGGTTCGCTGGACCGTATCAAGAAGCGCCAGAGCGAGCGCGCAGCCGAGCTGGAAGCGGCGGCCGAGCTGGCCGGCAAGGCCGATGGCAGCGACCTGGAGGCGCGCTTGAAGGCGGCTGGTATCGGTGCCACAAACAGCGGCGCCGACGATGTGCTGGCGCGCTTGAAGGCCAAGGCGGCGAAACCGGCGGAGTGATCCGCTGAATCGGCCGGCCCTGTTGCCGGCCCAGCCAGCGCATGACCCTGCGGCAAACCCGTTGGCGGCATGCACGAAAAACAGTATGGTGTCGCCCCCGCCAAGGACTGCCGCGACCCAAGGGACTTTCAATGTCGCTTTCCCCCACAGGCCCTGCCTGTTCGCGAGCGGCCAAGCCTTGGCAGCTGTCCCGTCATCCCCTCAACCAGGAGATACCCCGTGGGTTGGTTGAAACGCTTCATGGGCTTCGAAGCCCCCAAGCCGGCCGCCAGCAACCAGCGCGCCACCGGCAACCTGCCGTTCGGCCTGGGTAGCGGGCGCATGCTCAAGCTCGACCCTTCGCTCAAGTTGCTGCTCGATGGCCATAGCGAGCTGGAAGTGCCCGAGCAGGAAGTGGTCTGGGCGGTCGGTGAAGTCGACCTCGGCCAGTCGGTGCGCCTGGCGCGCTTCTACATGGAAGACGAGGACTACTGGCTGCAGGTGGTGATGAACGGTGCGAGCGCCGACGATGTGCGCGATATCATCCTGTTCGGCTACTACAGCGTGGTGCCGGTGACCAGTGATGCCGAGCTCAAGCGCCTGGTCGGCCCGGAGGCGAACATCGGCCTGCCGTACTACGAGCACGAAGGCTACGAGTTCGTCCGCCAATGGGGCAGCGAAGAAGGGCAGACCGAGCTGACCCCGCTCAGCGAATGGGTCAGCAGCCCGGAAACCAGCTACCGCATCCAGCACCTGTCGATGCTGTATGCCCGCGAGACCGGCTTGACCGAGCGCCGCGAATTCCTCCTGCTGTCGGTGGAGGAAGACGAGGAGGGCAATGTCAGCCTGACCACTTCGGTGGGTGTCACCCTGCAATCCACGGACTTCAACGTCATCTGACAAGGATTCACCATGCTCGACGCGCTTCGCATGTCGCTCAACGCCCAGGCCGTGATCGGCTTCATCCTCTACATCAGCGTGGCGCTGGTGCTGTTCTGGCTGTTCCAGTTCATCTACACGCACCTCACCCCGCACCGCGAGTTCGCCCTGATCCGCGACAACAACAGCGCCGCGGCCATCGCCCTGGGCGGCGCGCTGATCGGCTTCTCGCTGCCGGCCAGCAACATCATCGCCTACAGCGTCAGCCTGCTCGACTTCGTGGTCTGGGTGGTGATCGCCGCGGTGGTGCAGTTGCTCGCCTTCGCCCTCACCAGCCTGGTGCTCAAGGGCCTGGCCAGCCGCATCGCCAAGGGCGAGATGGCCGCCGCGATCTACGCCGCCGCCGTGGCGATCAGCGTGGGCTTCCTCAACTCGGCCTGCATGACCCCGTCGGTCTGAGCCGTCCGCGCGCAAGGAGCCATTCATGAGACGCAGTTCCGTCAAGCTGGTGCTGGCCAGCTCCCTGCCGCTGGCGCTCACCGCGTGCAGCGCGCCGGAGGAGACCTACACGGTCAGCAAGCGCAGCAACTACACCACCGTCCAGGCCTGTGTCGATGACAAGGTGCCGGTGGACGTGTGTTCCGACGCCTACATGCAGGCGCTGGCCGACCACCGCCGCGTGGCCCCGACCTATGCCGACAAAACCGCCTGCGAGGCCGACTTCGTGCCGGACTACTGCCAGGTCACCAGCGATGGCCGCTACATGCCACGCCTGGGCGGCTTCGAACTGGCGGTGTCGGGCGAGGTCAGCCAAGCCCAGGTCGACGCCGCCCGTGCCCAGGTCGAAAGCAGCGGCCAGGCCAGCAGCGGCGGCAGCAACTTCAACGGCCTGCTCACCGGCCTGCTGCTTGGCCAGGTGCTCAGCGGCGGCAACCGCCAGTACTATTCGCAGCCGGTCTACCAGTACCGTGACAGCAGCGGCGGCTACCGCAGCACCACCCTTGGCCAGCAGATCGACCAGGGCAAGCGTTTCGAACGCTCCGACCAGGCCCAGCAAAGTGGCGGCAGCTATGGCAGCTACTACTCTGGCAGCAGCAGCGGGCGCAACTACAAATCCAGCACCTCGACCCGCTCCAGCGTGTCCTCGTCGATCTCCCGCGGCGGCTTCGGCAGCCAGGCCACTGCGCGCAGTGGCTGGGGCGGCAAGAGCAGCGGCGGCTTCAGCTTCGGCGGTTGAGACATGCGCAAGGTCCTTTGCGATGAACGCCCGGACTGGCGTGCCACTGCCGCGCGCGAAGGCTTTGCCTTCCACACCATCGAGGGCGAGCGCTACTGGGACGAGCGTGGCTACTACCAGTTCAGCGAGGCCCAGGTCAGCCGTGACCTCGAGGCGCCCACCCAGGAACTGCACGCCATGTGCCTGGACGCGGTGGCGCGCATCGTCGACAGCGAGGCGCTGATGACCCGCCTGGCGATCCCGCCGGCGTTCTTCGACCTGGTGCGCCGTTCGTGGCACGAGCGCCAGCCGCATCTGTATGGGCGTTTCGACTTCAGCTACGACGGCAGCGGCCCGGCCAAGCTGATCGAGGCCAACTACGACACGCCGACCTCGTTGTACGAGGCGGCGGCGTTCCAGTTGATCTGGCTGGAAGAGCAGATCCAGCGCGGCGTGCTGCCGGCCCATGCCAGCCAGTTCAACAGCCTGGCCGAGGACCTGGTACGGGCCTTCGGCGCCTTCGAGCGGGAGAGCCCGTTCTACTTCTCGGCCATCGCCGGCTCCGTCGAAGACCGTGGTACCACCGATTTTCTGCGCAAGATGGCCGGGCACGTGGGTATCAGCACCCGGCACATCGACCTGGAGGATATCGGCCTGAACCACGAGGGGCGTTTCGTCGACCTTGACGGGCGGCCGATCCGGCGCCTGTTCAAGCTGCACGCCTGGGAGCACATCTTCCACGAGGATTTCGGCCAGGCCATCGCCGGGTGCGACACCCAGTTCGTGGAACCGGCGTGGAAGGCGCTGATCTCCAACAAAGGCATCCTGCCGCTGTTGTGGGAGTGGCACCAAGGGCACCCGAACCTGCTGCCGGCGTTCCTCGACGCAGACCCGCGCCGCTCGGTGCCCAAGGGCTGGGTGCGCAAGCCGTACTTCTCCCGCGAGGGGGCCAACGTGGATATCCGCACCGTCGACGACCAGCGGGTGTTCGAGGATGGGCCCTATGACGATGCACCCTACATCCTGCAGGGCTTTGCCCCCTTGCCGAAGTTCGGCGACAGCTACACGCTGATCGGTGCCTGGGTCATCGGCGACCTGGCCTCGGGGATCGGTATCCGCGAGGACGACACGCTAATCACCAAGGACAGCTCGCGCTTCCTGCCCCACGTGGTGGTGGATTGAGCGCAATCAGCGGGGCTTATACAGGGTAAGGAGATATCACTTTTCCTCACCTTCAAGGGCCGTCAGCATGGCGTTTTTCAGCCCGTGCGAGAGACCCGATGCAACCTGTCCTGCCATCCATCGACCCGCTTGTCGACCTGTACAACGCCATCAGCCTGGCCTATGCGGTGCCGGTCGGCGGCGAGAACCTGCAGGCCTATGTCGGCGTGCCGCGCTTGGTGCTGGCCGATGGCAGCGAGTGTTTCGACACCTTACAAGGAGGGCGCGCTGGTACATGAAGCGCCCGCCGCCGGGGAGGTGGTCTGGCGCGGCATCTTCTTCTACTGCGAGTCGATGCACTTGAACTTCGGCATCGACGCGATCAACCAGATCAAGATCGAGAACCCGCACCTGTGGGACCTGGCCCTGTAGGAAGAAGCCACGCAGATGATCCTGCAAGGTACCCAGCTGGAGACCGAATACGCCCGGGACACCATGCCCCACGGGGTGCTGGGCATGAATGCGGCGATGATGGAGGACTACCTGAAGTTCATCGCCAACCGCCGGCTGACCCAGATCGGGCTTAAGGCGCAGTACCCGCGGGTGGAGAACCCGTTCCCGTGGATGAGCAAGATCATGGACTTGAAGAAAGAGAAGAACTTCTTCGAGACCCGGGTGATCGAGTACCAGACCGGCGGCGCGCTGTCGTGGGATTGATGGCGAGCACGCCGGGGAAGAGGCCCATGAACCGGATAAAGACGCCCTGCATCGGCTTGTGTTCGACGGTGTATGGCGATGCGGTGTGCCGTGGCTGCAAGCGTTACGATGCCGAGATCATCGCCTGGAACGGCTACGACGAAGCACGCAAGGAGGCGGTGATGCGACGGCTCGATGGCTGGTTGGCGCAGGCGATGCAGGGCCGCTGCGAGGTGATCGATGTCGAGCGCCTGCTGGCCGGCGCCAGGGTGTTGGGAGTGCATGGCGGCTCGCGTGCGTTCGTGCATCATTGCGCCTATGAGGTGATCCGGCGCGGCGCCAGGGTCATCACGGCGCTCGAGGATTATGGTATCGGCGTGCTGCCTGCGGTGGCGTCGTTGCCATTGGACGAGCTCAGGGACGTGTTGGACCAGGCCTTCTTCCAATTGGCGGTGCAGGCATCAACGGCATAGGTGCGCTTCACCGTGTCGCCTGGTTCGCCAGCAAGGCTGGCTCCTACAGGTATTGCAGTCGCAACTGGCGTAGGAGCCGGCCTTGCCGGCCACCCTCTCGCCTAGTTCACTCGGGGTCGGTTTCAGGACGCGCCTGGTCGCCCGCGTGCAACCCAACCGCGCCAGACCTGCCATGCTCTGGGGATGCCCGTGGACCGAGCGCGCCCAGACGCCCGGCCAGCGGCAAGGAGGGTGCCCGCACCGCGCCACCGTGACGTGCGCGGGCACCGCAGCTGAACACCGCCGGACGCTGGCCCGTCACAAGGGCCGGGCCGGGTTGCCGAGGTCTGCTGTATGCCTGATGAATCGAACCACCTGCCCCTGATCCAGCGCGTCCTGGCCCGCGAGAAGGACAGCCCCGGCGCGCTGCTGCCGATCCTCCACGCCATCCAGGCCGGCGCCGGCTACATTCCCGACAGCGCCGTCGGCGAAATCGCCCATGCCCTCAACCTCAGCCAGGCCGAGGTGCGCGGGGTGATCAGCTTCTACCACGATTTCCGTAGCGCCCCGCCGGCACGCCACACCTTGCGCCTGTGCCGCGCCGAGTCCTGCCAGAGCCGCGGCGCCGAGGCGCTGGCCGCGCAACTGCGTGAACAACTGGGGCTGGATGACCATGGCCGCAGCGCGGACGGTGCGCTCGACCTGCGCCCGGTCTACTGCCTGGGCGCCTGTGCCTGCTCGCCAGCGCTCGAGCTCGATGGCCAGTTGCACGCCCGGGTCACCCCCGAACGCCTGCGTGCCCTGGTGGCCGGCTGCCGCGAGGAGGTGAAGGCATGTTGAACTTGTGCATTCCCTGCGACTCCCTGGCCCGGGCCGTCGGCGCCGACCAGGTGGCCGAGGCCTTGCTCGCCGAAGCCGCCCGCCGCCAGCTGCCGCTGCATATCAAGCGCACCAGCGCCCGCGGCCTGTACTGGCTGGAACCGTTGATCGAGTTGGAGAGCGAGCAGGGTCGCCAGGGCTTCGGCCCGGTGACCGTCGAGGACGTGCCCGGTCTGCTCGATGCCTTGGCCGGCAACGCCGCAGGCCACCCGCTGGCGCTGGGGCCGGTGGAGGAAATGGCTTATTTGAAGACCCAGCAACGCCTGTTGTTCGCCCGCGCCGGCATCACCCGACCGTTGTCCCTGGACGACTACCAGGCCAACGGCGGCTTCGAGGGGCTGCGCCAGGCCAGCGTGCTGGACGCCGACGAGGTGGTCGCCGCGGTGCTCGAGTCGGGCCTGCGTGGCCGGGGCGGCGCGGCGTTCCCGGCGGGCATCAAGTGGCGCACCGTGCGCCAGGCCCAGGCCGGGCAGAAGTACGTGGTGTGCAATGCCGACGAAGGCGACTCCGGCACCTTTGCTGACCGCATGCTGATGGAGGGCGACCCGTTCCTGCTGATCGAAGGCATGATCATCGCCGGTCTCGCGGTGGGGGCGAACACGGGCTACATCTATGTACGCTCGGAGTACCCGGACGCGGTGCGTAGCTTGAACGAAGCCATCCTGCTGGCCCGCGAGGCGGGCTACCTGGATGTCGCCGGCAAGGGCGTGGCCTTCGATCTGCAAGTGCGGGTCGGCGCCGGTGCCTACATCTGCGGCGAGGAAACCGCGTTGCTCGAGTCCCTGGAGGGCAAGCGCGGCATCGTTCGCGCCAAGCCGCCGCTGCCGGCGCTGGAGGGCCTGTTCGGCCAGCCGACGCTGGTGCACAACGTGCTGACCCTGGCCTCGGTGCCAATTATCCTGGCCCGCGGTGCGGCGTTCTACCGCGACTTCGGCATGGGTCGCTCGCTGGGCACCTTGCCGTTCCAGCTGGCTGGCAATATCCGTCACGGTGGGCTGGTGGAGCGTGCCTTCGGCCTGAGCTTGCGCGAACTGGTGGAAGGCTACGGCGGCGGCACCGCCAGTGGCCGGCCGATCAAGGCGGCGCAGGTCGGCGGCCCGCTGGGCGCCTGGGTGCCGCCTGATCAGTTCGACACGCCGCTGGACTACGAGGCCTTCGCCGCCATCGGCGCCATGCTCGGCCACGGTGGCGTGGTGCTGGCCGACGACAGCCTGAACCTGGCCAGCATGGCCCGTTTCGCCCTGCAGTTCTGCGCCGAGGAGTCCTGCGGCAAGTGCACGCCCTGTCGGATTGGCTCGACCCGTGGCGTGGAGGTGGTCGACCGGCTCATCGCCAGCACCGACCCGGCCTACCGGCAAAACCAGGCGGCGTTGCTGCGCGACCTGTGCGACACGCTGCAATACGGCTCGCTGTGCGCCATGGGCGGCATGACCGCCTACCCGGTAGCCAGCGCCCTCAAGCACTTCCCCGCCGATTTCGGCCTGGAGGCCGCGCAATGATCAACTACTTCGACCCCCGCAGCGACATCGACCTGGGCACCCCCGAGCGGGTCAGCGACGTGCAGGTCAGCCTGGTCATCGACGGCCGCCCGATCAGCGTGCCCGCCGGCACCTCGGTGATGCGTGCCGCGGCCATGCTCGGCACCAGCATCCCCAAGCTGTGCGCCACCGACAGCCTCGAGGCCTTCGGTTCGTGCCGCATGTGCATGGTCGAGATCGACGGCATGCGCGGCTACCCGGCCTCCTGCACCACGCCGGTGGGCGAGGGCATGGTGGTGCGCACGCAGACGCCGCGCCTGGCCGACCTGCGCCGCAACGTGATGGAACTGTACATCTCCGACCACCCGCTGGACTGCCTGACCTGCGCGGCCAACGGCAATTGCGAGCTGCAGACCGTCGCCGGCCAGGTCGGCCTGCGCGAGGTGCGCTATGGCTACGACGGCGCCAATCACCTGGCCGAACAGAAGGACGTGTCCAACCCGTACTTCGACTACGAGCCCAGCAAGTGCATCGTCTGCAGCCGCTGCGTGCGCGCCTGCGAGGAGATCCAGGGCACCTTCGCCCTGACCATCAGCGGCCGCGGCTTCGCCTCGCGGGTGGCGGCGGCGGGCGGTGACAACTTCCTCGACTCCGAGTGCGTGTCGTGCGGTGCCTGCGTGCAGGCCTGCCCGACGGCGACCCTGAGCGAAAAAAGCCTGATCCAGCTCGGCCAGCCCGAGCGTGCGGTGATCACCACCTGCGCCTACTGTGGCGTGGGTTGCTCGCTGCGCGCCGAGATGAAGGGCGACCAGTTGGTGCGCATGGTCCCGGACAAGAACGGCGGCGCCAACCACGGCCATGCCTGCGTCAAGGGGCGCTTCGCCTGGGGCTACGCCACGCACCCGGAGCGCATCACCAAGCCGATGATCCGCAAGCGCCTGCAAGACCCGTGGCAGGAAGTCAGCTGGGACGAGGCGGTGAACTACGCCGCCAGTGAATTGCGGCGCATCCAGCTCAAGTACGGGCGCGATTCGATTGGCGGCATCACCTCCAGCCGTTGCACCAACGAAGAGGCCTACCTGGTGCAAAAGCTGGTGCGCACCGCCTTTGGCAACAACAACGTCGACACCTGCGCGCGGGTTTGCCATTCGCCCACCGGCTATGGCCTCAAGCAAACCCTCGGCGAATCCGCCGGCACCCAGAGCTTCGATTCGGTGATGCAAGCCGACGTGATCTTGGTGATCGGCGCCAACCCCACCGACGCCCACCCGGTGTTCGGTTCGCAGCTCAAGCGCCGCCTGCGCCAGGGCGCGCGGCTGATCGTCATCGACCCGCGGCGCATCGACCTGGTCGATTCGCCCCACGCCCGCGCCGAGCTGCATCTGCAGCTGCGCCCGGGCACCAACGTGGCCATGCTCAACGCCCTGGCCCATGTGATCGTCAGTGAAGGCCTGCTCGACCAGCGCTTCATCGACGCTCGCTGCGAGACCGAGGACTTCGCTCGCTGGCGCGATTTCGTCGCCCAGCCGGACAACGCCCCCGAGGTGCTTGGCCCGCTGTGTGGCGTGCCCGCCGAGCAGATCCGCGCCGCCGCACGGCTGTATGCCAGCGGCGGCAACGCGGCGATCTACTACGGCCTTGGCGTGACCGAGCACAGCCAGGGCAGCACCGCGGTGATGGGCATCGCCAACCTGGCCATGGCCACCGGCAACATCGGCCGCGAGGGGGTGGGGGTCAACCCGCTGCGCGGGCAGAACAACGTGCAAGGTTCGTGCGACATGGGCTCGTTCCCCCATGAGTTACCGGGCTACCGGCATATTTCCAACCAGAGCGTGCGCGCCGAGTTCGAGCAGGCCTGGGGCGTGACCTTGCAACCCGATCCGGGGCTGCGCATTCCCAACATGTTCGAGGCCGCGCTGGACGGCAGCTTCAAGGCGCTGTACTGCCAGGGCGAGGACATCGCCCAGAGCGACCCCAACACCCAGCACGTCACCGCCGCGTTGCTGGCGATGGAGTGCGTGGTGGTGCAGGACATCTTCCTCAACGAGACGGCCAAGTTCGCCCATGTGTTCTTGCCCGGCAGCTCGTTCCTGGAAAAGGACGGCACCTTCACCAACGCCGAGCGGCGCATCTCGCGGGTGCGCAAGGTGATGCAGCCACTGGCCGGCAAGGCCGACTGGGAGGCCACCATGGCCCTGGCCGGTGCCTTGGGATACCCCATGCACTACCGCGATCCGTCCGAGATCATGGACGAGATCGCCCGCCTGACCCCAACCTTCCACCGGGTCAGCTACGCCGAGTTGGAGCGCCTCGGCAGCCTGCAATGGCCCTGCAACGACACCGCGCCCGATGGCACGCCGACCATGCACATCGACCAGTTCGTACGCGGCAAGGGGCGCTTCATGCTCACCGGCTACGTGCCCACCGACGAGAAGGTCAACAGCCGCTACCCGCTGCTGCTGACCACCGGGCGCATTCTCAGCCAGTACAATGTCGGCGCCCAGACCCGGCGCACCGGCAACGTCGCCTGGCACGACGAGGACCGCCTGGAGATCCACCCCAGCGATGCCGAGAGCCGCGGCATCGCCGATGGCGACTGGGTCGGTGTGGGCAGCCGCGCCGGGCAGAGCGTGTTGCGCGCCAAGGTCAGCGCCCGGGTGGCACCGGGGGTGGTGTACACCACTTTCCATTTCCCCGAGTCGGGGGCCAACGTGATCACCACCGACAACTCCGACTGGGCCACCAACTGCCCGGAGTACAAGGTCACCGCGGTGGAGGTGGTGAAGGTGTTCCAGCCCTCGGAGTGGCAGCAGCGCTACCAGCATTTCAGCGATGAACAGCGGCGCTTGCTCGAGCAGCGGCGCCAGGCAGACAAGGTGGAGGTGCGTCGATGAGCAGTGACAACCTGGTCAAGATGGCCAACCAGATTGCCCACTACTTCGACAGCGAGCCGGATCATGCCAAGGCGGTGCAGGGGGTAAGGCAGCATCTGCAGAGCTTCTGGACGCCGGCGATGCGCCGGCAGTTGGCCGCGTGGGTCGAGGCCCATGCCGGGGAGGGGCTTGATCCGAAGGTGCGGGAGGCGTTGTAGCCGTTCACCGGCTACCGGCTGCTACCGCGTTGGCGGGTTCGCCAGCAAGGCTGGCTCCTACAGGGCTGGGGCGGGATAGCGTGTAGGCGCCGGCTTGCCGGCGAACACTGGCAGGCGCGCGAGGCTGTCCAGCGCGACCAGGGCGGCATGGTCGTGGCCGTGGCGCAACGGCTGTGCTTGGCGCGATCCCGGATAACGGTGGTCCGGCGATTATCGACGCCCAGGCCCTGCCTGGCGAGGCAAGATGAAAAGTCCGTCATCTTTGCCGGGTTATCCCAGGCCCGGTGCTACGCTCGCAAAAACACCGTCACGGAAAACCCACCATGGACATGAACTGGCACCAGGCCTTGCAAGAGAGCCTGCGCTGGCTGGCAATCGCCTCATCGATCACCCTCGTCTGCTTCACTGTCTGCGCGCTGCTGGCGGTGCGCCATACCCGCTGGGGCGCCCAGTTCTGGCAGTTGGCCGGGCCCTATTTCAGCTGGCGGCGCAGTTGGCGCCCGTTGCTGGCCTTCGCCTTGCTGCTGGTGCTGACGCTGTTCTCGGTGCGCCTGAACGTATTGTTCTCATTCTGGTACAACGGCTTCTACAGCGCCCTGCAGGCCCTGGACCAGACCGCGTTCTGGTACCTGCTCGGGGTGTTCGCGGTGCTGGCGAGCATCCATGTCCTGCGTTCGTTGTTCACCTTCTATGTTACCCAGGCGTTCAACATCCGCTGGCGGGTGTGGCTCACCGAGCGCCTGACCGCCGACTGGATGCACGGCGATGCCTACTACCGTGGGCAGTTTCTCGCCGAACCGGTGGACAACCCCGACCAGCGTATCGAGCTGGATGTGAATGCCTTCGTCACCGGCTCGGTGTCGCTGGCGCTGGGGGCGGTGAGCGCGCTGGTGTCGCTGGTGGCCTTCACCGGCATTCTCTGGGGGCTGTCGGCGCCGCTGGCGGTGGCCGGCGTCGAAGTCCCCCGGGCGATGGTGTTCGCCGTGTACGTCTATGTGCTGATCGCCACCTGGATCGCCTTCCGCCTCGGCCAGCCATTGATTCGCCTGAATTTCCTCAACGAGAAGTTCACCGCCAACTTCCGCTACGCGTTGATGCGCCTGCGCGAAAATGCCGAGAACATCGCCTTCTACCAGGGCGCGCAGGTAGAGCGCGGCACCTTGCTGGGCCGTTTCTTCACCTTGATCGGCAATGCCTGGGCGCTGGTGTTCAGAAACCTCAAGTTCAGTGGTTTCAACCTGGGTGTCAGCCAGGTGGCGGTGGTGTTCCCGTTCATCCTCCAGGCGCCGCGCTTCTTCAGTGGCGCGATCAAGCTGGGCGATGTGATGCAGACTGCCCAGGCGTTTGGCCAGGTGCAGGATTCGCTGTCGTTCTTCCGTGAGTCGTACGATACCTTCGCCCAGTACCGCGCCACCCTCGACCGTCTGACCGGCTTCCTCGATGCCAACCAGCAGGCCGGCGGCTTGCCGCGGGTGAGTACCGTCGAGCAGGCCCATGCCCTGGATATCCTGGGGCTGCAGGTGCTGCGTCCGGATGGGCACGCGCTGATCGCGGACCTGCACCTGAACCTGCAGGCCGGTCAGGCACTGCTGATCAAGGGACCCTCGGGCAGCGGCAAGACCACCTTGCTGCGCGCCCTGGCTGGGCTCTGGCCCTATGCCGAAGGTGAAGTGCGCCGACCCTTGGGCCAGCAAGCGTTGTTCCTCGCCCAGCGCCCGTACCTGCCCCTGGGCGACCTGCGCACTGCCATCGCCTACCCGGCCAATGGCCTGCCGGCGGACGATGGGCGCATGCAGCAAGCGTTGGCGCAGGTCAACCTGGCGTACTTGGTCGAGCGCCTCGGCGAGCAGCGCGACTGGTCGCGCATCCTGTCGATCGGCGAGCAACAGCGCTTGGCTTTTGCCCGGGTGCTGTTCAACCGGCCGCAGGTGGTGTTCCTCGACGAATCCACCTCGGCCATGGATGAGGGGCTGGAGCATGCGCTGTACGGGCTGTTGCGCCGCGAGATGCCGGACAGCCTGCTGGTCAGCGTCGGGCACCGCAGTACGCTGGCGGGGTTTCATTCCCATCGGCTGGAAGTGGACGGGCAGGGGGGCTGGGCGCTGTTGCAACAACAAGGGGTTCAAGCGCCAGCTTGATCCCACGGCGCTCGGTTCGCCAGCAAGGCTGAAGCAGGCTTTAAATGCTGTAGGAGCCGGCCTTGCTGGCGAACACCGGCGTCGCCGGTGCCAGGCACCGCGGTCTCTTACGACTCGCAGGGTGGCCGAGCGGGAGTCAACCATAGCCCTGCCAAGGTGGCCAAGGCGAACAGGCTTCCCACCATGAAGGTGGCCTGATAGCCCAGCCAGTCCCACAACCCGCCGGCCAGCACGCTGGCCAGCAGCAGCGCGATCCCGGTCAGCAGGTTGAACACCCCGAATGCCGTGCCGCGCAAGTGCGGCGGGGCATGATCGGCGATCAGCGCGGCGAAGATACCCTGGGTAAAGCCCATGTGCAGCCCCCACAGGCCCACCCCCAGCGCCAGGCCTGGCCAGCCCGGCAGCCATGCCAGGGCCAGGTCGGCCATCACCAGCAGGCCCAGCCCGGCCATCAACACACCGCGCCGCCCGACCCGGTCCGACAGCGCCCCGGCGGGGTAGGCCGACAGCGAGAACGCCAATGACATCACCACCAGCACCCCAGGCGCCCACAAGGCCGGCAGGCCCAGGGCCTGGCCGCGCAGCAGCAAGAAAGCCTCGCTGAAGCGCGCCAGGGTGAACAGCGTGGCGAGGGCCGCCAGCCGCCAATAACCTGCGCCCAGGTGTGTCAGATCACCCAGTGCCAGCGGCGCGCGCGCCGGGCTTGCGCTGACGCTGTCGGGCTCGCGGACGAACGCCACCAGCACGTAGACGGCCAGGCACGCCGGGATCACCGCCACCCAGAACACTGCCTGGAAATGGCTGGCGGTCAGCCACATCAACAGGATCGCCAACAGCGGGCCGATGAACGCGCCCACCGTATCCAATGCCTGGCGCAGGCCGAACGCCGCGCCACGCAGTGCGGCCGGGGTGATGTCGGCGATCAGCGCATCTCGCGGTGCACCGCGGATGCCCTTGCCGACACGGTCGACAAAGCGCGCGGCGCTCAGCCATTCCAGACCTGAGGCCAGGGGAAACACCGGTTTGCTCACGGCGGCCAGGCCATAGCCGATCACCGTGAGCAGCTTGCGCTTGCCCAGGCGGTCGCTGAGGGCGCCGGAGAACACCTTGGTGATCGACGCCGTGGCTTCGGCGATGCCTTCGATCAGGCCCACCGCGAGCACCGAGGTGCCGAGCACGGCGACCATGTACAGGGGCAGCAGGGCGTGGATCATCTCCGAGGAGATGTCCATGAGCAGCGAGACCCAGCCCAGGGCCCAGACGCTTCGGGGGATGGAGTGATGGTTGGGCATGTTGGTCTCGAGGATGGCGTCGCCTTCACTGTAGCCGATGCCATGCGCAATCCCTGAACTGCGCCCCTGATGTTGGACAAAAATCCAACCTCAGGGGCGTTTCACATGAGCAAATACACCAGACAGTTC
>NZ_JAMYBV010000024.1:0-70804 GCF_024126635.1 Pseudomonas sp. VA159-2
CGACCTTGGTCATGCGCTCGCCCGAGGTCAGGGCAGCCAGCAGCAGCGGCGAGGCCTTGTCGAAGACCTTGGTGATCTTCACCGGCTTGTGCACGCGCTGGCCGGTCGGCTGACCGGACTGCGGGTCACGCGGGATGATCACTTCGTGTTCGAAGCCCTGGACCATCACCTGGTCTTCGTGGCCTTCCTGGTAGGTGTTGCCCACCGAGTCGGCGGTGAACGCGCCGGCAGTGATCAGACCTTGTTTTTCGCCGGTGACGGCCATGTAGGCGGGAGTTGCCATGTGTTGCTCTCCTTGCTGGGTAAGTGCCTGTTCTGACAGGAAATTGCCAGTTGGCTAGCAAGAGAGTCATCAAAAGTCGTGCCAGAAAATATTTTCCTATTATTTTCAACAACTTAAAGGCTTAGAATATCCATTTGGGTGCATTGCCAATAGAAAACCATCCAAAAGTTGCGCAACTTCTTGCGCAGTGGTGGCAAAAAGCTGCGCAGTTGGCTGTAGGCCTTGCTGTGTGTGCTCTACATCAATGTATTCACACACTTATCCACATTCGAGTGCGCAACTTCTTGCGCAGTTGACCAGAAAGTCAGATTCCCCGAACAACGCCAAAATGAGTGATCCCAGGCAGTTGGTCTGGGCATAAAAAAAAGCCCGCACCAAGGATGCGGGCTTCGTTCATCGGCGATGGCTTACGCCGCCTTGGCCTGCTGCTGGCTCAGCGAGCGGTTCAGCGCGCTGAACAGCGCCTTGAAGCTGGCGGTGGTGATGTTCTCGTCGATACCCACGCCGTGCACCGGACGCCCACCGGCCACGCGCAGCTCGATGTAGGCTGCCGCCTTGGCATTGGTGCCGGCACCGATGGCGTGTTCGTTGTAGTCCATGATCTCCACGTTGACCGGCAAGCCGGCGACCAGCGCCTCCAGGGCACCGTTGCCCTTGCCGTGCCAGTGCAGGGTGGTCTCGCCTTCACCGGAGACTTCCACCTGCACGTGGCTGCTGCCGTTCTCTTCCTGCAGGCGGTGGCTAACCAGTGCGTACGGCGCGTTGGCTTGCAGGTATTCCTTCTGCAGCAGCTTGTAGATCTGCTCGGCGGTCATTTCCAGGCCGAGACGGTCGGTCTCGCCCTGTACCACCTGGCTGAACTCGATCTGCATGCGGCGCGGCAGGCTGATGCCGTACTCCTGCTCGAGCAGGTAGGTGATGCCGCCCTTGCCCGACTGGCTGTTGACGCGGATCACCGCCTCGTAGCTGCGGCCGATGTCGGCCGGGTCGATCGGCAGGTACGGCACTTCCCACAGCTCGCCGTCCTGCTGCTTGGCGAAGCCCTTGCGGATGGCGTCCTGGTGCGAGCCGGAGAACGCGGTATGGACCAGGTCGCCGACATAGGGGTGACGTGGGTGCACCGGCAGCTGGTTGCACTCCTCGACCACCTTGCGCACGCCGTCGATATCGGAGAAGTCCAGCTGCGGGTCGATGCCCTGGGTGTAGAGGTTCAGCGCGAGGGTCACCAGGTCGACGTTGCCGGTGCGCTCGCCATTGCCGAACAGGCAGCCTTCGGCACGGTCGGCGCCAGCCATCAGGCCCAGCTCGGTGGCGGCGATGCCGGTGCCACGGTCATTGTGGGTATGCAGGCTGATGATCACGCTGTCACGACGGTTGACGTTGCGGCAGAACCACTCGATCTGGTCGGCGTAGACGTTCGGCGTGGCGACTTCGACGGTGGCCGGCAGGTTGAGGATGATCTTGTGCTCGGGGGTCGGGTTCCACACCTCGATCACCGCATCGCACACTTCCTTGGCGAACTCCAGTTCGGTGGCGCTGAAGGTTTCCGGCGAGTACTGGAACGTCCACTGGGTATCCGGCTGCTGGGCCGCGTACTTGACGAACAGCTTGGCGGCGTTGACCGCGATGTCCTTCACGCCCTGCTTGTCCTGGTTGAAGACGATGCGGCGGAACGACGGGCAGGTGGCATTGTACAAATGAACGATGGCCTTCTTGGCCCCGCGCAGCGACTCGAAGGTACGGGCGATGAGGTCTTCACGGGCCTGGGTGAGCACCTGGATGGTGGTGTCGTCCGGGATGTGGCCGTCTTCGATCAGGGTGCGCACGAAGTCGAAGTCGGTCTGCGAAGCGGACGGGAACGAGGCTTCGATTTCCTTCACGCCTACTTGCACCAGGGTCTTCCAGAAACGCAGCTTCTTCTCGGCATCCATCGGCTCGATCAGCGACTGGTTGCCATCGCGCAGGTCGGAGCTGCACCAGATCGGCGCCTGGGTGATGGCCTTCGACGGCCAGGTACGGTCGGGCAGGTCGATGGTCGGGAAGGCGCGGTACTTCTTCGAAGGGTCTTTGAGCATGGTCATGCAAGCATTCCTTTTATGTGCGGCCGTGATCGGGCCTGCCGAACGTGTACGAGATGAAAAGGCGAGGCGACGCGATTCACCCTGGTAGTCGGGCGCTGACCAGGCAGAGGCTGCGGTGTTGTTGGAGGAGGGTGCTGAAGATGTTCATAGGCTCAACCCTAACCAGTGGGTTGGGGGATGGCAAGTATTGCGGAAAAATTGAGATAAATGCTTAAAAAAACGGGTTTACTGAGTTTTTGTGGCCATTAATTTTGGCTTGTTGAGATTTTATTGCTTCATGTTTTTTCATTGCGCAAATCGCGGGGCCATCGTTGGCTGCGTGGGAGCGGGCTTGCCCCGCGATTGCGATTTCACGGCTGGAACGCGCCGATGAAGATCGCCGGATCCACCCGCGCATCGTTGAGGCTGACGTTCCAGTGCATGTGCGGCCCGGTGGCCCGGCCGGTCGAGCCGACGCGGCCAACCACCTCGCCACGGCGCAGCGCCTGGCCCGGCTTCACGTCGATCTTCGACATGTGGCAGAACATGCTGATGAAGCCTTGCCCATGGTCGACGAACACCGTGCGGCCATTGAAGAAGTAATCGCCCACCAGGATCACCTTGCCATTGGCCGGGGTCTTGATCGGGGTCCCGGCCGGCACGGCGAAGTCCAGGCCGGCATGGGGGTTGCGTTCCTCGCCATTGAAGAAGCGGCGCACGCCGAACTTGCTCGACAGCGGGCCGTTGACCGGCTTGTCCAGCACCAGGTTGCTTGGCAGCGTCGGGCTGAAACTGCGGTAGGCCTTGATCTGCTCGGCCAGTTCGCGGTCGATGCGCTTGAGGTCCTGGGGCTCGGGGTTGACCTGGCGCTTGTTCTTCAAGGTGATGTGCTGCTCGGGGTATTTCTTGCTGCCGACGTTGAAGGCAATGGTGCGCCCGCCCTGGGTCAGCATGGCGCTGCCAGGTTTTTGCGTCAGCGGGATGCCGACGATGGCCAGCCAGTTGTCCTGCTCCTTGACCACCAATACCGGCTTGCCGTCGAAGCGCGCCGCCGGGGCGCTGGCGGCCGGCCCCAGATCGACCACCGCGACGCCGCCGGGCACCGGTTTGTTGAGCGTGCGGGTGATGTAGCTGGCCTGGGCGACGGTGGCCGGCAGCAGCAGGGCGAGGGCAAGCAGGGGCGCGAACAGGCGGGGCATGTGTCAGTCCAGTAGCGAGAGGGTGACCGGGGTCTGGTGGTTGTCCTCGACCCGCACCTTGAGCTCGCCTTCGTTGAGGCGGGCGGTCAGGCGCTGGCCGTTTTGCGTCTGCGCGGCGCTGCGAATGGCCTGGCCGCGGTCATCGAGGAGAATGCTGTAGCCGCGGGCGAGGGTGGCCAGCGGGCTGACCACCTGCAGGGTCTGCAGCTGCGCCTGGAAGCGTTGGCGGCGGTCCTTGAGCACGTCGCGCATGGCCCGTGGCAGGCGCTCGGCAAGGCTGTCCAAGCGCTGCCTGAGCAGCTTCAGGTTGCGCCCCGGATGCTGCGCGGCCAGGCGCATGTCGAGGCGGCCAAGGCGTTGCTGGCGCTGGTTCATGTCGAGCATGAAGGCGCGGCGCAGGCGCATGTCCAGGTCGTCCAGGCGCTGGGCCTGCTGGCGCAGGCGCTCGCCGGGGTGGCGCAGGCGCCGGGCCAGGCCGTCCACGCGCAGGCGCTGGTGGGCCAGGCGGTTCTGCATGCGCAGCAGCAGGCGCCGTTGCAGGCTCTCCAGGCGCTGCTGCAGGCCGCTGCTGTCGGGGGCCAGCAGCTCGGCGGCGGCCGACGGCGTGGGCGCGCGCACGTCGGCGACGAAGTCGCTGATCGACACGTCGGTTTCATGGCCGACGGCGCTGACGATCGGCGTCACGCAGGCGGCCACGGCGCGGGCCACGGCTTCTTCGTTGAAGCACCAGAGGTCTTCCAGCGAGCCGCCACCACGGGCCAGGATCAGCGCGTCGAAGCCTTGGCGATCGGCCATCTGCAGGGCGCGGACGATCTGCGCGATGGCTTCGCGGCCTTGCACGGCGGTGGGAATCAGGTTCAGCTCGACCTGCGGCGCACGGCGGCCGAATACACTGATGATGTCGCGGATCACCGCGCCGGTGGGCGAGGTGATGATGCCGATGCGCTGTGGGTGCGCCGGCAGCGGTTGCTTGCGTTCACTGCTGAACAGGCCTTCGGCGCCGAGCTTTTCCTTCAGCGCCTCGAACGCCAGGCGCAGGGCGCCGTCGCCGGCCGGCTCGACAGTGTCGAGGATCAGCTGGTAGTCGCCGCGCCCCTCGAACAGCGAGACCTTGCCGCGCACCTTGACCGCCAGGCCGTCGCGCAGGGCCTGGCGCACCCGCGCGGCGTTCTGCCGGAACAACGCGCAGCGGATCTGGGCGCCGCTGTCCTTGAGGGTGAAGTACAGGTGGCCGGAGGCCGGGCGGGCGAGGTTGGAAATCTCGCCTTGCACCCAAACGCTGCGGAACACGTCCTCGAGCAGCACGCGGGCGCGGCCGTTGAGCTGGCTGACGGTGAGGACCTCGCGGTCCAGGCCGAGTCGTTCGAAAGGGTCTCTGATCATGGCGGGCATCATAAAGGACATCGGGCCTGGTTGTCTGTCCTGGCCCGGTCGTCGCGGCATGGCGCGGTCATTGTAGGAGCGGCCTTGTGTCGCGAAAGGGCTGCGACGCAGCCCCAGTTTTCAGCGTTGCCGCAGAGGTTGCCGGGGCTGCTTTGCAGCCCTTTCGCGACACAAGGCCGCTCCTACAGGGTGTTTGCGTCGAAACCTCAGTTTTTCATCGCCGCCACAAACTGCTGCACCAGCTCCCCGGCATCGCGGCGACACGCCAGCGCCACGGTGCTTTGGCAGGCCTCGGCCAACGGCACGAAGCGCACCGCCGGCGGGGCGATCTGGCACATGCTCGCCGGCAGCAACGCCACCCCGAACCCGGCCTGGATCAGCTGCAGCTGGGTGGTCTTGCGCGACACCACCTGCGCCGCCTGGGGGAAGAAGCCCGCGGCCATGCACAGCGACGCCGACAGGTAGCTCAGGCCACCGCGCTGGCGGTGCGGGATGGAGATGAAGCGCTCCTCGCGCAACTGGCCCAGTTGCACGCTGGCGGCACCCGCCAGTGGGTGTTGCGCCGCCACCGCCAACAGCAGGGGTTCATCGAACAAGGCGTGCAGCGCCACGCCCTCATGCTGGCGCAACACAGGCAGGCGCAGCAGGCCGATATCCAGGCGCCCTTCGGCGATGTCCTCCAGCTGTGCTTCGGACGATTGCTGGGCGATTTCCAGCGACACGCCAGGGTTGGCCGCCAGGTACCCGCCCAACTGGGTGAGCAGTCGCCCGGTCAGGGGCACGGTGCTGGAGTGGTTCAGGCGCAGGCTGCCGCGCAGGCCCTGGCCGACTTCCCGGGCCAGGCGCTCGGCCTTGTCCAGGTCGGCCAGCAGGCGTCGGGCGCGGTCAAGGAAAGCCAGCCCGGCGGCGGTCAGCCGGGGCTGGCGCGCGGTGCGCTCGAACAAGGGTGTTTCGAGCTGCAGTTCCAGCTCCTTGATCTGCCGGCTCAGGGCCGACTGGGCAATGTACAGCCGCTCGGCCGCTGCACTGAAGCTGCCGCTCTCGGCGATTTCGACGAAGTAACGCAACTGGCGGATCGAAGTCATGTCATGCCTTTTCAAGATGGCTTGTGGCGCAAAGGCATATTAGTCGGCATGGCTTGCGCCTGGCTAACCTTCAGCTGTCTTCCGAGGAATTGCCCGATGCTCGCTCAACTGTCGTTTTCCACGCTTGACTGGCTGCCCATCCTGTTGGCGGTCGGGGCGGCCTATATCGTCTTTGGCATTGCCGGCTTCGGCACCGCGCTGGTGGCCGGGCCCGTGCTGATCCATTTCATGCCGTTGTCGCGGATCGTCCCGTTGCTGGTGCTGCTGGACTTCGTCGCCGCCTTCGGCAACCTGCTGCCGTCGCGGCGCGAGGTGGTGCGCGGCGAACTGCTCAGGCTGCTGCCGTTCATGGCCGTGGGCTGCACGCTGGGCGTGGTGTTCCTGCTGCGCCTGAAGTCGGATGTGCTGCTGTTGCTGATGGGCTTGTTCGTCACCGCCTATGCGGTCTATGGCCTGGCGGTGAAGGTGCGCCCGGCGAGCCTGTCGGGTGCCTGGGCGGTGCCCATGGGCACGGTGGGCGGGTTGTTCGGCGCACTGTTCGGCAGTGGTGGTTTTTTATACGCGATCTACCTCAGCGCACGGCTGGAGGGCAAGGAACAGGTGCGGGCGACCCAGGTCGCGCTGATCAGTTGCAGCACGGTGGTGCGCCTGTCGCTGTTCCTGATCGCCGGGGTGTATGCCGACGTCAGTCTGCTGCTGCTGGCCGCCTGCCTGCTGCCGGTGATGTTCGCCGGTACCTGGCTGGGGCGACGGCTGACCCTCAGGCTGTCCCGCGAGGCCTTCGTGCGGCTGATCACCTGGCTGGTGCTGGCCAGTGGCCTGGCGCTGATCGGTCGCTACCTGAGTGCTTGAGCAGGCGGTAGAATTGCGCCATTACCGCCGTTCGTAGGCCCGCCTCAAGCATGAATACCCAGAGCATCATCGTCCCCAAGCAGTCCACCGTGCCGGTGCACGAAGCCCGCGCCCGCGCCATTTTGCGCTGGCTGGTGCGCGAGAAGATCGTCGAGGAGCAACTGAGCACCTGTGGCCGTACCGGCAACCGCATGGGCCATGCCCTGGCCGCAGGAGCGCGCAAGATCGCCCTGCACCCCGAGAAACTACCGCTTGGCGAACAGGTCAATGGCCTGGAAGTGATGCTCAAGCGCTGCATCTACACGCCCACCGAAGGCTTTCTCGAGGAAGCCGGTTGCCCGCAGTGCCGGCGCGAGGTCGGCGAGCCGCTGTTCGAGAGCCTGGAAGAGTGGATGCCTGGGGTGAGCGACAACTTCACCTGCCCGCTGTGCGGCTTCGAAGATGACATCAATGGCTTCCTGTACCTGCAGCCGTGTGCCTTTTCCAACCTGGGGTTCATCTTCAATAACTGGGGCGAGGCCGGGTTTACCCAGGCCTTTCTCGACAGCTTCGCCGACTGGCTGGATCAGCCGGTGGCGGTGGTGCAGGTGAAACTGGCGCAAGGCTGACCGAAGGCCCCTTTTTTGCATTGAGCGGCGCGCCATGCATGGGTATAATGGCGCGCTTCCATTTTTCCCTCCCGGGAGCCCCCGCGATGCTGCGTATCAGCCAAGAAGCCCTGACCTTCGACGATATCCTCCTTGTACCTGGCTACTCCGAGGTACTGCCCAATGAAGTCAGTCTCAAGACCCGTTTGACTCGTGGCATCGAGCTGAACATTCCCCTGGTTTCCGCCGCCATGGATACCGTGACCGAAGCGCGTCTGGCCATCGCCATGGCCCAGGAAGGCGGCATCGGCATCATCCACAAGAACATGACCATCGAGCAGCAGGCCGGCGAAGTACGCAAGGTCAAGAAGTTCGAGGCAGGCGTGGTCAAGGACCCGATCACCATCGAGGCCGACGCCACCGTGCGCGACCTGTTCGACCTGACCCGCCTGAACAACATCTCCGGTGTTCCTGTACTGGAGAACGGCGACCTGGTCGGCATCGTCACCTCCCGTGACGTGCGCTTCGAGACCCGCCTGGACGCCAAGGTTCGCGACGTGATGACCCCCAAAGAGCGTCTGGTCACCGTCCGCGAAGGCGCCGACAAGAACGAAGTCCGCGAGCTGCTGCACAAGCACCGCCTGGAAAAAGTCCTGATCGTCGACGACAAGTTCGCCCTCAAGGGCATGATGACCGTCAAGGACATCGAGAAGGCCAAGGCCTACCCGCTGGCCAGCAAGGACGACCAGGGTCGCCTGCGCGTCGGCGCCGCGGTCGGCACCGGCAAGGACACCGGCGAGCGCGTTGCCGCCCTAGTGGCCGCCGGCGTTGACGTGGTTGTCGTCGACACCGCCCACGGTCACTCCAAAGGCGTGATCGACCGCGTTCGCTGGGTCAAGGAAACCTACCCGCAAGTGCAGGTGATCGGCGGCAACATCGCCACCGGCGCCGCCGCCAAGGCCCTGGCCGAAGCGGGCGCCGACGCGGTCAAGGTCGGTATCGGCCCAGGCTCGATCTGCACCACCCGTATCGTTGCCGGCGTCGGCGTGCCGCAGATCAGCGCCATCGCCAACGTTGCCGCGGCGCTGGAAGGCACTGGCGTGCCGCTGATCGCCGACGGCGGTATCCGCTTCTCCGGTGACCTGTCCAAGGCCATCGTCGCCGGTGCTTCCTGCGTGATGATGGGTTCGATGTTCGCCGGTACCGAAGAAGCGCCGGGTGAAGTCGAGCTGTTCCAGGGGCGTTCCTACAAGGCTTACCGTGGCATGGGCTCGCTGGGCGCCATGGCGCAGGCGCAAGGCTCCTCCGACCGTTACTTCCAGGACTCCTCGGCCGGCGCCGAGAAGCTGGTCCCGGAAGGCATCGAAGGCCGCGTGCCGTACAAGGGTGCCCTGGCCGCGATCATCCACCAGCTGATGGGCGGCCTGCGTTCGTCCATGGGCTACACCGGCAGCGCGACCATCGAAGAGATGCGGACCAAGCCGGAGTTCGTGCGCATCACCGGCGCTGGCATGGCCGAGTCCCATGTGCATGATGTACAGATCACCAAAGAAGCCCCTAACTACCGCGTAGGCTGAGGCTTCCAGCAATTACCGAACGGGGCTGTCATACACAGCCCCGCGTCGTTTCCGATTTCCACTGACGAGATTGAGTCATGGCCCTCGACATTCACGCTCACCGCATCCTGATCCTCGATTTCGGTTCCCAATACACCCAGCTGATCGCCCGCCGCGTGCGCGAGATCGGCGTGTACTGCGAACTGCACCCGTTCGACATGGACGATGAAGCGATCCGCGAATTCAACCCGCGCGGCATCATCCTGGCCGGCGGCCCCGAGTCGGTCCACGAAGCCAACAGCCCGCGCGCGCCGCAGGCGGTGTTCGACCTGAAGGTGCCTGTGCTGGGCATCTGCTACGGCATGCAGACCATGGCCGAGCAGATGGGCGGCAAGGTCGAAGGTTCCGACCTGCGCGAGTTCGGTTACGCCCGTGTCGACGTGGTCGGCAAGAGCCGCCTGCTCGACGGCATCGAAGACCATGTCGACGACGACGGCGTGCTGGGCCTGGACGTGTGGATGAGCCACGGCGACAAGGTCACCCAGATGCCGGGCAACTTCCATGTGCTGGCCAGCACCCCGAGCTGCCCGATCGCCGGCATGTTCGACGACGCCCTGGGCTACTACGGCGTGCAGTTCCACCCGGAAGTGACCCACACCAAGCAGGGCGGTCGCATCCTGTCGCGCTTCGTCCAGGACATCTGCGGCTGTGAAGCCTTGTGGACGGCTTCGAACATCGTCGAGGACGCCATCGCCCAGGTGCGTGCCCAGGTGGGTTCGGCCAACGTCCTGCTGGGCCTGTCCGGCGGTGTCGACAGCTCGGTGGTCGCCGCGCTGCTGCACCGCGCCATCGGCGACCAGCTGACCTGCGTGTTCGTCGACAACGGCCTGCTGCGCCTGCACGAAGGCGACCAGGTGATGGCCATGTTCAAGGAGAACATGGGCGTCAAGGTGATCCGCGCCGATGCCGAGAAGCAGTTCCTCGACAACCTGGCCGGCGAAGCCGACCCAGAGAAGAAGCGCAAGATCATCGGCCGCACCTTCATCGACGTATTCGATGCCGAAGCCAGCAAGCTGGAGAACATCCAGTTCCTCGCCCAGGGCACCATCTACCCCGATGTGATCGAGTCGGCCGGCGCCAAGAGCGGCAAGGCCCACGTGATCAAGTCGCACCACAACGTCGGTGGCCTGCCGGAGGAAATGAACCTCAAGCTGGTCGAGCCGCTGCGCGAACTGTTCAAGGACGAAGTGCGCAAGATCGGCCTGGAGCTGGGCCTGCCCTACGACATGGTCTACCGCCACCCGTTCCCGGGCCCAGGCCTGGGCGTGCGCATCCTCGGTGAAGTGAAGAAGGAATACGCCGACATCCTGCGTCGCGCCGACCATATCTTCATCGAAGAACTGCGCAAGGCCGACTGGTACCACAAGACCAGCCAGGCATTCGTGGTGTTCCAGCCGGTCAAGTCGGTCGGTGTCGTCGGCGACGGTCGTCGCTACGCCTGGGTCGTGGCCCTGCGTGCCGTCGAGACCGTGGACTTCATGACCGCGCGTTGGGCGCACCTGCCGTACGAGCTGCTGGAAACCGTCAGCGGCCGTATCATCAACGAAATCGACGGTATCTCCCGCGTCACCTACGACGTGTCGAGCAAGCCGCCGGCCACCATCGAGTGGGAATGATCGAGCGCCTGACCCCGGTCGCTGCTCGCTAAACGCAAAAGCCCGCCATCAGGCGGGCTTTTGCGTTTTCATGGGCTTTACCGGGGAAGTGCTCATCATTCAGTCCCTTGTCACTGTGGGTGGGGTTGGGGAGAATACGTGCAGCGCGTATGAATAGGTCATATACGTACGCTTTGAATGTACGCAATCATGCGATCCGTAGGTAAAGGAGAGGCTGGATGGTCCGACGCACCCGCGCCGAGATGGAAGAAACCCGTGCCACGCTGCTGTCCACGGCGCGCCAGGTATTCAGCGAGCACGGCTATGTTGGCACTTCGATGGACGACCTGACCGCCCGCGCGGGGTTGACCCGTGGCGCGCTGTACCACCACTTTGGCGACAAGCAAGGCTTGCTCGAGGCGGTGGTGGCGCAGATCGACGACGAGGTGGACCAGCGCCTGAACAGCATCACCGACAGCGCCGACGATGCCTGGGACGGTTTTCGCCGGCGTTGCCGCGCCTATCTGGAGATGGCGTTGGAGCGGGATATCCAGCGCATCGTGCTGCGCGATGCCCGCGCGGTGCTGGGAGGGGCCTCGCAAGCGTCGCACCAGCACTGCCTGGCGACCATGCAGCGGGTGGTGCAGCGTTTGGTCGAGGAGGGCGTGATGGTGCAGGCCGAGCCACGGGCGCTGGCGGCGCTGATCTATGGCAGCCTGGCCGAGGCCGCGGTGTGGATTGCGCAAGGGGATGATGGCGATGCGCGCCTGGTGCAGAGCCTCGAGGCGCTGGACTTGCTGTTGCACGGCTTGCTGGCCGGTAAATGATCAGGCGGTCTCGACCGCGCAGGCGCCAGCCTTGCTGGCCAGGCAGGCAACGTGCCGTCGGCGCCGATACGATTGTTCACAGACCCCTCGAGCCTTTTTGCCCACACTGCAGGCAAACCCGCCTGGAGCACAGATGACGATGACTGAATGCAACCTGCCCAAAGGCTGGCGCGACGCCCATGGCATCCTGGCGCTTGAGGCGCAAACCCTCGGCAAGTCGGGCGCCACCGTGCTGCGTGGCCGCCGCCGGGCTGGCGCTGATCTGTTCGTCAAGGCCGAGCCGGTCACCGCGCTGGCCGAACTGCCCGGTGAAATCAGCCGCCTGCGCTGGATGGCGCAGCAGGGCCAGCCTGTGCCGCACATCCTCGATGTCGCTACCGAGCGTGGCTGGCACTGGCTGCTGATGAGCGCCGTGCCGGGCCGCTGCCTGGAGGCGACGGCCACGCAGGCACCACGGGCCACGGTGCTGCTGCTGGCCGAAGCGCTGCGCCAGCTGCACCGCTTGCCAGTCGAGCAGTGCCCGTTCGACCACGCGCTGGCGGCGCGGGTACGCCTGGCGCAGGCGCGGATGCTGGAGGGCCTGGTCGACGAGGACGACTTCGATCCGCTGCGCCTGGGGCGCAGCGCCGCCGATGTGTTCGCCGAAATGCTCGCCGCGCGGCCAAGAGAAGAAGACCGGGTGGTGACCCATGGCGATGCCTGCCTGGCGAACCTGATGGCCGCCGATGGGCGCTTCACCGGCTTCATCGATTGCGGCCGCCTGGGCGTCGCCGACCGCTGGCAGGACCTGGCGCTGGCCACCCGGGATATCGCCGCCGACCTGGGCGAGCAATGGGTGCAACCCTTCCTGGCGGCCTACGGTCTGCCGGACGATCCCGGCAAGAACCGCTTCTATCGGCTGCTGGACGAGTTCTTCTGAACACTGCCTGCGACAAGACTTCACTTAATCTTTCGCAAATGCAGGTGTATCGTATTCGCCCTTCATTGCCAGGCCTGCTGGCAGACTGATTGCGCAGAATGAGGTACCCGCACCGATGTCCTTTACCCGTCGACAAATGCTCAAGGGCCTGACTGGCCTGGTGGTGGTAGGCCTGGGCGCCGGCGGCGCGGCGCGCTACTGGCTGGGCAAGGTCGAGGATGACAACGCCGGGCACGACTACCAACTGATCGCCGCGCCCCTGGATGTCGAGCTGGTGCCGGGCTTCAAGACCGAGGCCTGGGCTTTCGGCCCGTCGGCGCCGGGCACCGAGTTGCGGGTGCGCCAGGGCACCTGGCTGCGGGTACGCTTCATCAATCAGTTGCCGGTGGAAACCACCATTCACTGGCATGGCATCCGCCTGCCGCTGGAAATGGACGGCGTGCCCTATGTTTCGCAACTGCCGGTCAAGCCCGGCGAGTTCTTCGACTACAAGTTCCGGGTGCCGGACGCCGGCAGTTACTGGTACCACCCGCACGTCAGCAGCTCCGAGGAACTGGGGCGCGGCCTGGTCGGCCCGCTGATCGTCGAGGAGCGCGAGCCCACCGGCTTCGCCCATGAGCGCACCCTCAGCCTGAAAACCTGGCATGTCGACGAGCAGGGCGCCTGGATGCCCTTCAGCGTGCCGCGCGAAGCCGCGCGCAACGGCACCGCCGGGCGCCTGATCACCATCAACGGCCAGGCCGAGGCGGTGACCGAGCTGCCGGCCGGCCAGGTGGTGCGGGTGCGTCTGCTCAACCTGGACAACACCTGGACCTACCGCCTCAACCTCAAGGGCAACTGCGAGGCGATGATCTACGCCCTCGACGGCAACCCGATCACCCCACGCCCGTTGGACGAGGACTACTGGCTCGGCCCGGGCATGCGCATTTGCCTGGCGATCCGCATTCCCGAGGTCGGCGCACAAATTTCCCTGCGCGATGGCTTCGTGCGCCTGGGCACCCTGCGCTCGGTGGCCAGCAGCGAGGCGCCGGGCGACTGGCCCAAGGCATTGCCGGCCAACCCCATCGCCGAGCCGGACCTGGAGAATGCCGAGAAGCTCAACTTCAATTTCGAATGGGCCGGCAAGGTCTCGGTGAACACCGACAACGGCAAGCCGCCGAGCCTGTGGCAGATCAACGGCCAGGCCTGGGACATCACCGACAAGACCTGCGCCGAGCGGCCCATCGCCACGCTGCGCAAGGGCAAGAGCTACATCTTCGAGCTGAAGAACATGACCCAGTACCAGCACCCGATTCACTTGCATGGCATGAGTTTCAAGGTGATCGCCTCCAATCGCCGCAAGATCACCGAGCCCTGGTTCACCGATACCTACCTGCTAGGCAAGAACGAACGCGCCCAGGTGGCGCTGGTGGCGGATAACCCGGGCACCTGGATGTTCCACTGCCATGTCATCGACCACATGGAAACCGGCCTGATGGCCGCGATCGCGGTGGTCTGATGCGCGCGCAGATCATCGATCGCAGCCGCGACCAGGAATTCATGCGCCTGGCCCTGGCGCTGGCGGCCCAGGGCGCGGCCATGGGCGAGGTGCCGGTGGGCGCGGTGCTGGTGCAGCACGGCCAGGTGCTAGGCCAGGGTTTCAACCGGCCGATCGTCGACAGCGACCCCAGCGCCCATGCCGAGATGGTGGCGATTCGCGCGGCGGCCGAGGCCGCCAGCAACTACCGGCTGCCGGGCAGCACCCTGTACGTGACCCTGGAGCCGTGCAGCATGTGCGCCGGGCTGATCGTTCACGCGCGGGTGGCGCGCGTGGTGTACGGGGCGCTGGAGCCCAAGGCAGGGATAGTGCAGAGCCAGGGGCAGTTTTTCAGCCAGGGCTTTCTCAACCACCGGGTGATGGTCGAGGGCGGGGTGCTGGCCGAGGAGTGCGGGGCGATTCTCAGCGCGTTCTTCAAGGCGCGCCGGGCGAAAGCCTAGCTGACGCGATCCGGCAATGGGCGGTGGCGTGTTACATCGGCGCCGCCTGCTGCGCAGGCTTGTCCTTGTTCACCGCCGGCACGTGCAGGCTGCCTGCGGCCACCTGGCCTTCGAGCTGTGGCTGCGTGACCCAGGTGAGGATGTCGTAGTAGCGGCGGATGTTGGCCACGAAATGCACCGGCTCGCCGCCGCGGGCATAGCCGTACTTGGTCTTGCTGTACCACTGCTTCTGCGACAGGCGTGGCAGCATCTTCTTCACGTCCAGCCACTTGTTCGGGTTGAGCTTCTCGCGTCGGGCCAGGGTGCGGGCGTCCTCGAGGTGGCCGCTGCCGACGTTGTAGGCGGCCAGGGCGAACCAGGTGCGGTCCGGTTCCTTGATGCTGTCGTCGAGCTGCTCCTTGACCAGCATGAAGTACTTGGCGCCGCCCTGGATGCTTTGCCGGGGGTCCAGGCGGTTGGACACGCCCATGGCCTGGGCGGTGCGCTGGGTAAGCATCATCAAGCCGCGCACGCCGGTCTTGGAGGTCACCTCCGGCTGCCACATCGACTCCTGGTAGCCGATGGCGGCCAGCAGGCGCCAGTCCACCTGTTCGACCTTGGAACTCGCCTTGAAGTGCTTTTCGTACTTGGGCAGGCGTTGCTGCAGGTGCTGGGCGAAGGTGTAGGCGCCGACATAGCCGAGCACATCGACATGGCCGTAGTAGCGGTCCTTCAGGCGTTGCAGGGTGCCGTTCTTCTGCGACTTGTCGAGGAACTCGTTGACTTCGTTGAGCAGGCTGTTGTCTTCACCGGCCGCCACCGCCCAGCGTTGGTCGCGGGTGTCGCCCAGGTCGAAGGCCACGCGCACGTTGGGAAAGTACACCTGGTTCATGGCCAGCTCGTTGGAGTCGACCAGGGTCAGGTCGATCTGGCCCTCGTCGACCATGCGCAGCAGGTCGACCACCTCGACGGCGTCGGATTCTTCGTAGTCCAGCCCGGGGTACTGTTTTTTCAGCCCGGCCAGCTGGTCGGCGTGGCTGCTGCCCTTGAGCACCATGATCTTCTTGCCCACCAGGCCCTTGGCGTCGGTGGGACGCGAGCGACCGTTGCGGTAGATGACCTGCGGCGTCACCTCGAGGTAGGGGTGGGAAAACTTCGCCTGGCTGGCGCGGCGCTCGCTGCTGACCAGGCCGGCGGCGGCCAGCACGGGGCCGGAGGGCTTGCCCAGCTGGTCGAACAGCTCGTCGAGGTTGTCGGCGGTCTCGATCTCGAGCTTTACCCCCAGGTCATCGGCGAAGCGCTTGACCAGCTCGTACTCGAAGCCGGTTTCGCCGTTGCGGTCCTGGAAGTAGGTGGCCGGGCTGTTGCGGGTAATCACGCGCAATACGCCATCCTCCTTGACGCGTTCGAGGGTGCTGGGTTTTTCAACACAGGCACCGAGCATCAGGAAGAGTCCGGTTGCGAAGAGCCATTTGGCGCAACGCTGGCGCAAAGCAGTGTGGGCGAACATAGGGTGCAGTATACGCAAAGCACCGCCAGTGCCATATCTCGACAATGGTTGGCAGGTCTGCTAGCGCGTTCTGTGCACAAGCGGCTCGATTCCTTTGTAGGAGCGGCCTTGTGTCGCGATGGGCCGCGCAGCGGCCCCAAGGGTTTTCCCGCTCAGCTGTGACTTTGGGGCTGCTGCGCAGCCCATCGCGACACAAGGCCGCTCCTACATGGACCGGGTGAAAGCGGGTGGTTTTTTTGACCCCTGGGTCCGGTTCCACCGCCCGGCAGCATTGGCTTAGAGCGGGTGCCGAAAGCGTGCGAATTAGGCTAGAATGCACGGCCTCTAAGCACACCCCTTCCTGAGGCTGTCCCGACGATGTTGATCCTGCGCGGCGCTCCTGCCCTTTCTGCCTTTCGCCACGGTAAATTACTCGAGCAACTGAGCCAGAAAGTCCCCGCTGTTACTGGTTTGTATGCCGAATTCGCCCATTTCGCCGACGTCGACGGCGAGCTGACCGCCGACCAGCAGCAGGTGCTGGGCCGTCTGCTCAAGTACGGCCCGAGCGTGCCGGTCCAGGAGCCAGCCGGCCACCTGTTCCTGGTGGTGCCGCGTCTGGGCACCATCTCGCCCTGGGCGTCCAAGGCCAGCGACATCGCCCACAACTGCGGCCTGCAGTCGATCCAGCGCCTGGAGCGCGGCATCGCCTACTACGTCGCCGGTAGCCTCAGCGACGCCGACGCCCAGCGCGTCGCCGCCGAACTGCACGACCGCATGACCCAGCGCGTGCTGGCGCGCCTGGAAGACGCCGCCGACCTGTTCAGCCACGCCCAGCCACGGCCGATGACCTCGGTCGACGTGCTCGGCGGTGGCCGCGCCGCCCTGGCCCAGGCCAACATCGACCTGGGCCTAGCCCTGGCCGAGGACGAAATCGACTACCTGGTCGCCGCTTTCCAGGGGCTCAAGCGCAACCCGAACGACATCGAATTGATGATGTTCGCCCAGGCCAACTCCGAGCACTGCCGCCACAAGATCTTCAACGCCAGCTGGGACATCGACGGCCAGGCGCAAGAGAAGAGCCTGTTCGGCATGATCAAGAACACCTACCAGATGCACAACGAAGGCGTGCTGTCGGCCTACAAGGACAACGCCTCGGTGATCGTCGGTTCGGTGGCCGGGCGCTTCTTCCCGAACCCTGAGACCCGCCAGTACGGTGCGGTGCAGGAGCCGGTGCACATCCTGATGAAGGTCGAGACGCACAACCACCCGACCGCCATCGCCCCGTTCTCCGGTGCCTCCACCGGCTCCGGCGGCGAGATCCGCGACGAAGGCGCCACCGGCCGCGGTGCCAAGCCCAAGGCCGGCCTGACCGGTTTCACCGTCTCCAACCTGCGCATCCCAGGTTTCGAGCAGCCTTGGGAAAAGCCGTACGGCAAGCCCGAGCGCATCGTCGACGCCCTCGACATCATGATCGAAGGCCCACTGGGCGGCGCGGCGTTCAACAACGAATTCGGCCGTCCGGCGCTGACCGGCTACTTCCGTACCTTCGAGCAGGGCATCAACACCCCGCACGGTGAGGAAGTCCGTGGCTACCACAAGCCGATCATGCTGGCCGGTGGCATGGGCAACATCCGTGAAGACCACGTGCAGAAGGGCGAGATCACCGTCGGCGCCAAGCTGATCGTGCTCGGCGGCCCGGCCATGCTGATCGGCCTGGGCGGCGGCGCCGCCTCGTCGGTAGCCACCGGCGCCAGCTCCGCTGACCTCGACTTCGCCTCGGTACAGCGCGAAAACCCCGAGATGGAGCGTCGTTGCCAGGAGGTCATCGACCGCTGCTGGCAGCTGGGCGACAAGAACCCGATCGCCTTCATCCACGACGTCGGCGCCGGCGGCATCTCCAACGCCTTCCCCGAGCTGGTCAACGACGGTGGCCGTGGTGGCCGCTTCGAGCTGCGCAACGTGCCCAACGACGAGCCGGGCATGGCCCCGCACGAGATCTGGTCCAACGAATCCCAGGAGCGCTACGTGCTGGCGGTCAGCGCCGAGGACTTCGAGCGCTTCCAGGCCATCTGCGAGCGCGAGCGTTGCCCGTTCGCGGTGGTCGGCGAGGCCACCGAAGAGAAGCACCTGACCGTCACCGACAGCCACTTCGACAACACCCCGGTGGACATGCCGCTGGACGTGCTGCTGGGCAAGCCGCCGCGCATGCACCGTTCGGTCACTCGCGAAGCGGAGCTGGGCGATGAGTTCGACCCGAGCACCCTGGACCTGACCGACTCGGTCGAGCGCGTCCTGCGTCACCCGGCCGTGGCCAGCAAGAGCTTCCTGATCACCATCGGCGACCGCACCATCACCGGCCTGGTGGCCCGCGACCAGATGGTCGGCCCGTGGCAGGTACCGGTGGCCGACTGCGCCGTCACCGCCACCAGCTTCGACGTCTACACCGGCGAAGCCATGGCCATGGGTGAGCGTACCCCGCTGGCCCTGCTCGACGCTCCGGCCTCTGGCCGCATGGCGATCGGCGAGACCCTGACCAACCTGGCCGCCTCGCGCATCGAGAAGCTGTCCGACATCAAGCTGTCGGCCAACTGGATGTCCGCCGCCGGCCACCCGGGCGAAGACGCCCGCCTGTACGACACCGTCAAGGCCGTCGGCATGGAGCTGTGCCCGGAGCTGGGCATCACCATTCCGGTGGGTAAAGACTCGATGTCGATGAAGACCCAGTGGAGCGAAGCCGGCGAGCAGAAGAGCGTCACCTCGCCGATGTCGCTGATCATCACCGGCTTCGCCCCGGTCACCGACATCCGCAAGACCTTGACCCCGCAGCTGCGCATGGACAAGGGCGAGACCGACCTGATCCTGATCGACCTGGGTCGCGGCAAGAACCGCATGGGCGCCTCGATCCTGGCGCAGACCCACGGCAAGCTGGCCGCCCAGGCGCCGGACGTCGATGACGCCGAGGACCTCAAGGCATTCTTCGCGGTGATCCAGGGCCTGAACGAAGACGGCCACCTGCTGGCCTACCACGACCGTTCCGACGGTGGCCTGCTGACCACCGTGCTGGAAATGGCCTTCGCCGGCCACTGCGGCCTGGAGCTGGAACTGGGTAACCTGACCAGCAAGCGCGAGAAAGTCGCGGCCATCCTCTTCAACGAAGAGCTGGGCGCGGTGATCCAGGTCCGTCAGGACGCCACGCCGGATGTGCTGGCGCAGTTCAGCGCCGCAGGCCTGGGTGAGGATTGCGTCGCGGTGATCGGCCAGCCGATCAACAACGCTGAAGTGCTGATCAAGTTCGAAGGCGAAGAGCTGTTCAAGGGCGACCGCCGCCTGCTGCAGCGCCAATGGGCCGAGACCAGCTACCAGGTCCAGCGTCTGCGCGACAACGCCGACTGCGCCGACCAGGAATTCGACGCGCTGCTCGAGGAAGACAACCCCGGCCTGTCGGTCAAGCTCGGCTATGACGTCAACGACGACATCGCCGCGCCATACATCAAGAAAGGCGTGCGCCCGCAAGTGGCGATCCTGCGCGAGCAGGGCGTCAACGGCCAGGTCGAAATGGCCGCAGCCTTTGACCGTGCCGGCTTTGCCGCCGTCGATGTGCACATGAGCGACATCCTTTCTGGCCGCGTCGATTTCGAGGCCTTCAAGGGCCTGGTGGCTTGTGGCGGCTTCTCCTACGGTGACGTGCTCGGCGCCGGTGAAGGCTGGGCCAAGTCGGCGCTGTTCAACGTCCGTGCCCGCGATGCCTTCCAGGCCTTCTTCGAGCGTACCGACAGTTTTGCCCTGGGCGTGTGCAACGGTTGCCAGATGATGTCCAACCTGCACGAGCTGATCCCGGGCACCGAGTACTGGCCGCACTTCGTGCGCAACCGCTCGGAGCAGTTCGAGGCGCGGGTGGCCATGGTCGAGGTGCAGAAGTCCAACTCGATCTTCCTGCAGGGCATGGCCGGTTCGCGCATGCCGATCGCCATCGCCCACGGCGAAGGCCATGCCGAGTTCGCCAGCGAAGAAGCGCTGCTCGAGGCTGACCTGTCCGGTTGCGTGGCCCTGCGCTACGTCGACAACCACGGCAAGGTCACCGAAGCCTACCCGGCCAACCCCAACGGCTCGCCGCGTGGCATCACTGGCCTGACCAGCCGCGACGGTCGCGTGACCATCATGATGCCGCACCCTGAGCGCATGTTCCGCGCGGTGCAGAACTCCTGGCGCCCCGACGAGTGGCAGGAAGACGCAGCGCTGATGCGCATGTTCCGCAACGCGCGGGTGTGGGTGAACTAAGGGGTGCACAAGCTCGCCTTCTTCGTCCCCGACAGCCATGTCGAAGTGGTCAAGGCCGCTGTGTTCGCCGCTGGCGGCGGACGCATCGGCGACTACGACCACTGCGCCTGGCAGACCCGCGGCCAGGGCCAGTTCCGCCCGTTGGACGGCAGCCAGCCGTACCTCGGGCAAACCGGCCAGGTGGAGGTGGTCGAGGAGTGGAAGGTGGAGCTGGTGGTGGCCGACGAGCTGATCGTTCAGGTCGTGGCCGCGCTTAAGCACAGCCACCCCTATGAAACACCGGCCTACGAAGTCTGGCAGTTGCTGGACATTTGAAGGGGCGGTGGGACAGTTGCACGAAAAAGGTGGGCATTTGC
Source organism: Pseudomonas sp. VA159-2 (assembly GCF_024126635.1). Classification (NCBI taxonomy): domain Bacteria; kingdom Pseudomonadati; phylum Pseudomonadota; class Gammaproteobacteria; order Pseudomonadales; family Pseudomonadaceae; genus Pseudomonas; species Pseudomonas sp. VA159-2. The sequence goes on from NZ_JAMYBV010000024.1 coordinate 20,486, forward strand.
CCACCTTTTTTGCGTTCTGCGCCCCTGTAGGAGCGGCCTCGTGTCGCGATAGGGCCGCAAGGCGGCCCCAGCGATCTGTGCATGACCGCTCGAATCCAGGGGCCGCTGCACGCCCCTTTCGCGACACAAGCTCGCTCAGGGAGTGGCTGAAGCCCGATCATCCTGCAAAGCGCAACTGCAGGCGAAAAAGTGCTCAGGTAACCCTGTGTTTTCAGAACAGAGGGAACGTGTTGCGGAAACTGTCATTGAGCTTGATCGGCTGGAAGTGCGGGTTTTCGCTCAGCTGTTTGACCCTGTTCTTGGACCGCTCCATCTCCTGCTTGCGGTGCCTTTCGAAGTAGCTGGCGGACTTACCATCCTCGATAGCCTGGGCATTGGTGGCGCTCCAGGCGCTGACGATATCGTCCTGCCATTCGCTGTCATTGGGATGGAGGAGGAAGCTGGAGGCAAGGTCCTGCAGCTCGATCCAGTCGATGGACTCCGTTTCATCCTTGGCCCAGATCGCTCGCATCTTCACCCCGACTTCAAGCACTGCCCACTGGGCCAGCCGGGCCGCCAGCGTATGGAAGGGATGGTCGTCATGGTCCTTGGCCAGTTGGGTGTGGGTAGGATCGACGCCGGGTTCGGTGTTGGGGTCGCCGAGTGCCGTCTGGTGGTCATGTACCAGTTCGCCAATGGGCACCAGTGCTTTCTGCAAGTAGGCATTCATTATCTGGCTGACCAACCTGTCTGGCTTGCCAATGGCCCACAGCAGTCTCGAACTGAACCTCACGAGGGGGTTGCTACGTATACCGTCACGGATCGCCAGCAGGGTGTTCAGTGCGTTGTACCAGCGCCGATCTTCCAACTCGGACAGGACCAGCAGCAAGGCTTTGTCGGTTCGCGCGCGGTAACCGGGTTGCCGTTTATCCTTCGGGTCCTTCGTGGAGAACAGTATCTTGCCCAGGGGTTCGACGACGCTGGCGATGACATCCAGGCTGCTGAAAAGCCCGGTGACAACCGGTAAGGCATGGCGGTACTCGCCATTCGGCGTGGTCCATGGCAAAACCGCGTGGCCTTGCTTGATCAGGCTGAGCTCGACGAAGTTGGAGTGGGCAAAGTAGTCCTCCAGCACATGCAGGGCCTCACCGAAGCAGCGCATGCCATCTGGGGTCTTGCCGAGCGTCGCCGCCTCGAACAGTTTATGGCGCATGTAGCTTTCGGCGTAATCGATGTGGTGCTTTTTCGAGGTATGCGGGTTTACCTGGGTTTGTGCATCGCCGGGCCTGACCAGCGCTTCGAAGTCTTCGTCGATCGTTCGGGGATCCACAGCGGCTTCGTCGAGGTTGGTGGGGTTATCGATATGTTCGGAGGGTCGATATACGCCCAGCATCTCCTTGGTCACACGGTAGGCTTCGCGATCTTCATCGGTTTCTTGCAGGCTGCTGAATTCTTCGTGGGCGAAGATATCAATGATCTGCGCGAGGACTTCCCTGGGCAACTGCCAGGGCTGCTCTTGGCTTGCGCCCGCCGGACGCACGATCTTGGGGTCGACGATCTGCGAGTGGTCGCGTAGCCAGTTACCAAAGTAGATCGCCTTGCATTCACGTTCGGTGAACCCGGCGTCCTTGAGAATGTGCTCGATGGACTCGTGGCCGAAGGAGTGCTCCGAACCGTTGCCTGTGCCAGCGCCGAATCGAGGTTGGATGACCAGGCTGTCGGGTTCCTGTGGCAGGAGGTCCTCAAGGTCCGGTGCGGCGCTGAAATCCAGCTGCAGGGGGGATGTTTCTTCAGCGTTGGTGTAATCGCCGAAGACTGTCCCTGTCTCAGGGGTACTGTCGAACAGGGCCAGCATCGCAGCGTAGTTATGGCCGACCTCTTCGGCCTCGAGCAGCTCCGGCATTGGCTCCAGTGCGTCGAGCTCGGACGCGAACAACGCATGCAGGTGGCGGCCGAACGCACTCAGCATCTCGATCAGCAGGTCGGGCGCGGTGGTCGGGTCTTCCAGGGCTTGCTCGATAGCGCTGATGTCGACACTGATGGTGCGGGTGTCGCTGTCGTAGCTGGCGATGCGCTCGGCGTCTTCGTCGACGCGGTGCTCCGGGTTCTCCACCTCGCCCGAGAGCAGGGCATCGCGAAACTTGGTGAAGAGCGTCGCAGGGACGTCATAGCCGAAAATCGGCATGAACATCAGTACAAATTCCAGCTCGCCGGTGGTGCGTGCAATCCCGGTCAATTGGTCCAGGGCAAAGGTGCTGTTCAGTTCGCTCATGGTGGCGTCCTCATCAATGGTTGGGACGGCCACAGTGCTGTTCGGCGGGCGGTAAAAGAATATGGAACAACTGCCCTACAGTGGCTTCAGCCTGGTCCTTCTGTGGGAGCGCTTGTTTCTTGCGAGTTATTGCGGTGTTTTCCTACGCGCAGGGTGAGGGGCAACACCGCTGACGGCTGTGCCCCTGCATGACCCGTCAGCTGTCCAGTGCCTGGCTCAGCGACGCTGCCCGAGGGCCCAGCAGCAAATGCCAAACGCCATTCGGCTGTGGGCTGATACCTAGGCAACCCAGGTTCATCAGCCGTGAGGCGTCGACGCGCTGCTTATCCTTGAGCTCGATGCGCACCCGGCTTAGCGCCACGCACTGCGCGTTGAGCAGGTTTTCCCGGCCGCCTAATGCTTGCAACCATGGTTCGGCGTCCACCGTCTGCGGCAGGGGCGCCGGCACCTGCGCACCGAGTGGATTGGCACTGGCGCCAAGCGGCAGTTGGGCACGAATTTCATCCGCCAGCGCATCAGCCATTGGCCCGACCACCACCTGCAGGCTGCCGCCGCTGCCGGGGCGTACCACGGCCAGGGCGCCAAGGGCTTTCAAGGCCGGGTCGTTGGCCAGGGCGCGGTCGGCCAACACCAGGCGCAGGCGCGTGGTGCAGGCGTCGACACCTTGCAGGTTGGCTGCCCCGCCCAGGGCATCGATGTAGCGGCGCCCTCGGGCGGCATCGGCGCTGCTGCCGGGCTGGGTGGCCGGCTGTTCTTCGCGCCCCGGGGTTTTCAGGTCGAAGCGGCGGATGCAGAAGTCGAACACGAAGTAGTACAGCAGCGCGTATGCCAGGCCCAGCGGGAACACCAGCCAGCCGTTGCTGGAGCGGCCCCAGCCCAGGGCCATGTCGATGGCGCCGCCGGAGAAGGTGAAGCCGAGGCGAATGCCCAGCAAATCGCAGATGGCCATGGACAAGCCGGTGAACAGGGCATGGATCAAATACAGCAGGGGCGCAAGGAACATGAAGGCGAACTCGATCGGCTCGGTCACCCCGGTCAGCGCCGAGGTCAACGCCATCGACAGCAATACCCCGCCGATCAGCTTGCGTCGCCCCGGCAGGGCATGGCGGTACATGGCCAGGCAGGCGGCGGGCAGGCCGAAGATCATCACCGGGAACATACCGGCCATGAACTGCCCGGCGTGCGGGTCGCCGGCGAAGAAACGCGCCAGGTCACCGGTGACCACTTGCCCGCTGGTTGCCTGGAAGCTGCCGAAGACGAACCACACCAGGTTGTTGAGGATGTGGTGCAGGCCGGTGATGATCAGCAGCCGGTTGAGCACACCGAAGAAGAACGCGCCAATGCTGCCGCTCTCCAGCATCAGTTGGCCGAGGTCGTTGATGCCGTGCTGGATCGGCGGCCAGATCAGGCCGAACAAGAGCCCGAGGAACACCGCCGAGACCCCGGTGGCGATGGGCACGAAGCGCCGGCCGCCAAAGAATGCCAGGTAGTCCGGCAGCTGGATGTCCTTGAAACGGTTGTACAGGCCGCCACCGAGCAAGCCGCAGAGGATGCCCGCGAGCATGCCCATGTCGATCTTCGGATCGATCACTTTCAGCGTCGCCACCAGCACCAGGTAGCCGATGGCGCCGGCAAGGCCCGCGGTGCCGTTGTTGTCACGGGCGAAGCCCACGGCGATACCGACGGCGAAGATCAGCGCCAGGTTGGCGAAGATCGCTTGCCCGGCATCATGCACCAGGACAATGTCGAGCAAGTCGGTATCGCCCAGGCGCAGCAACAGGCCGGCGATGGGCAGGATGGCGATGGGCAGCATCAAGGCGCGGCCGAGCCGTTGCAGGCCCTGGATGAAATGCTGGTACATGGTGCGCTCCGATTATCGTTGCAGGGCCGCGGCGGCGGTCGGTTGGACGAGGGGCTGGGCGGCGAAGTCTCGGCAGGCCTGGCGTACCGCGGCGGCGCTGGCCAGGCCCAGCAGGCCTTGGCTGAAGCGGCGACAGGCACTGGCGTCGAGCTGACGAACCAGGGCCTTGATCTCACCGATCTGCGGCGCGCTGACCGACAGCTCGGCCACGCCCAGGCCGACCAGCACCGGGGTGGCCAGTGGGTCGCAGGCCAGCGCGCCGCATACGCCAACCCAGCGGCCATGTTTCGCCGCGCCCTGGCAGGCCAGCTCGATCAGGCGCAGCAGCGCCGGGTGCAGGGCATCGACCCGTGCCGCCAACCCGGCATGGTCACGGTCCATGGCCAGGGTGTACTGGGACAGGTCGTTGGTGCCGATGGAGAAGAAGTCGGCATGCTCGGCCAGGCGCTCGGCGAGCAGCGCCGCGGCAGGCACTTCGATCATCACCCCCAGTTCGGCGCGCTCGCCGATGCCCAGCTCGGCGGCCAACTGGTCCAGGCGCTGGCGAATGGCGAGCAGTTCGTCGACCTCGGTGACCATCGGCAGCATGATCCGGCAACGGCGTTGCGGGCTGACCTGCAGCAGCGCGCGCAGTTGCTGGTCGAGCAGTTCCGGGCGCACCTGGCCCAGGCGGATGCCGCGCAGGCCCAGTACCGGGTTGGCCTCGGCCGGCAACGGCAGGTAGTCGAGCTGCTTGTCGCCGCCGACGTCGATGGTGCGGATGATCACCGGGCGCTCGGCCATGGCGTCGAGCACGGCCTGGTAGGCGGCGAGCTGCTCGGCTTGGTCTGGCGCGGTGGGGCGGTCGATGAACAGGAACTCGCTGCGCAGCAGGCCGATGCCGTCGGCACCTTGGGCCAAGGCCTCGGCGGCCTCCTCGGCACTGGCGACATTGGCGGCGACCTCGATCAGCTGGCCATCACGGGTGCGGGCGCTCTGCTGGGCGGCGGCCTGCTGGCGTTGGCGGGTTTCGCGGCGCTGTTGCACATGACGCTGCACCTCGGCCAGGCGCTGCGCATCAGCCTCGGTTTCCAGGCGGCCCAGGTCGGCGTCCAGCACCAACGGCGTACCTGTGGGCAGTTCCAGCAGCGCTTCGCCCACCGCCACCAGGCACGGCAGGCCACGGGCGCGGGCAAGGATGGCGACGTGCGAGGTGGCGCCACCGGCGGCCATGCACAGCCCGGCGACTTCATGGCGGGCCAGCAGCAGCAGGTCGGACGGGGTCAGTTCATGGGCGACGACAATGGCCGAGGGCGGTAGGCGCAGTTGCCGGGTTTCACCAAGCAAGGCCCGCAGCACGCGCTGTTGCAGGTCGTACAGGTCGTTGGCGCGCTCGGCCAGCAACGGGTTGCCCAGGTTACGCAGGATCTGGCACTGGGCATCGATGGCACGGCTCCAGGCATGGCTGGCGGCGACGCCGTTGGCGATATGCTGGCGGGCGTCGCCGAGCAGGGCCGGATCGTCGAGCAAGGCCAGGTGGGCCTCGAGGATCGCCGCCGCGTCCTCCTGGCCGCGTGGCAGGTGGCGCCAGTCGCGGTCGATGGCGTGGCGCACTTCGGCCAAGGCCGTATTCAACGCCTGGTGCTGAACGGCGGGGTCGTTGTCGCCGTTGTCGGGCGGCAGGCTGACCCCGTCCAGCCGGGCCAGCGGCCCTTGGGCCAGGCCCGGGGCTGCGCAGACACCGGTAAGCATGCCGGGCTCTGCAGCGGGCTTGGGCCGGGTGGGGCTGGTCGGCGCGTGCGCGGCATGGCGCTCACCGACCGAGGCCGTCTGCACGGCGGCGATCAACGCTTGCAGCGCGGCCTGGCTGTCCGGCCCGGTACAGATCAGTTCGACGTTGGCACCTTCGCCAACGCCCAGGCCCATGACCGCCACCAGGCTGTCGAGGTCGGCCTCGCGTTCGCCGAAGCGCAGCACGGCTTGGCTCTTGAAGCCTTGCGCGGTCTGGCGCAGCAGGGCGGCGGGGCGGGCGTGCAGGCCGCCCTGATGAGCGACCCGGGCATGGCCGCGTGCGCGCTCATGGCTGACCGGTCGGGCATTCGCTTCGTGAGCCGTGGCCTCGACCTCCAGCAGCGCCGCACCGAGCTGCGCAGTGCCTGTCTGCAGTCGCCTCAGGCCAAAGCCAGGGCCATTGCTGATCAGCATCACCGTAACCAGGCTGACACAGTGCTGCGCCACCTGGTCCATGTCGAAGCGCACCAGCGGTTGGCCTTGGCTGACCTGGTCGCCCAGCGCCACCAACGGCGAGAAACCACGACCCTGCAGTTGCACGGTGTCGACACCGATATGCAGGAGGACCTCTGCGCCGTTGGCCGCACGCAGGGTCAGCGCGTGGCCGCTGCGTGCCAACTGCACCACCTCGCCGGCGCATGGGGCGTGCAGCACGTCGTTGAGCGGATCGATGGCGACGCCGTCACCGAGGGTGGCGCTGCTGAACACCGGGTCCGGCACGTGTTCCAGCGGCACCAGCGGCCCGGTGAGCGGGGCATGGAGGATGATCTTGTTATTGTCGGGCATGCGCGGCTCCTCGCGGCTTCACTGCGTGCAGGTCACTTTGCTCAGGTGGCGCGGCTGGTCAGGGTCCAGGCCGCGGGCCTCGGCCAGGGCCGCGGCCATGATGTAGAAGCTCTGGATCGCCAGCAGCGGGTCCAGGGCCGGGTGTTCGGCGCAGCTCAGGGTCAGGTTGCGGGCGGCGATGTCGGCCGGCGCCGCCAGCAGCACCCGGGCGCCGCGCTGGCGCATGTCGGCGGCCAGTTGCAGCAGGCCGGCCTGCTCGACACCCCGGGGGGCGAACACCAGCAGCGGGTACTGGGCGTCGATCAGCGCCATGGGGCCATGGCGCACCTCGGCGCTGCTGAAGGCCTCGGCTTGGATCACCGAGGTTTCCTTGAACTTCAGCGCGGCCTCCTGGGCAATGGCAACGCCCGCGCCGCGGCCAATCACCATCAGTTGCTCGGCATCGCGCAGGGTGTCGATGGCCAGGCTCCAGTCCTGGGCGGCGGCTTCACGCAGTTGAGCCGGCAGGGCCAGGCCGGCCTCCAGCAAGGCGCGATCCTGGCCCCAATGGGCGACCAGGCGGGCGCTGGCGCTGAGGGTGGCGACGAAGCTTTTGGTCGCCGCCACCGACAGCTCAGGCCCCGCGCACAGCGGCAGATGGTGCTGGCAAGCCTGCTCCAGCGGCGAGTCGGTGGCGTTGACCAGCGAGACGGTGGTCGCGCCGCATTGGTCCAGGCGACGCAGGCTGTCGACCAGGTCCGGGCTCTGGCCCGATTGCGAGAAGCCCAACGCCACTTGGCCACGTACCCGCAGCGGCGACTGTTGCAGGGTTACCACCGACATCGGCAGCGAGGCCACCGGCAGGCCGAGCTGCTGCATGGCGAGGTAGGCGAAATAGCTGGCGGCATGGTCCGAGCTGCCCCGGGCCACGGTCAGCGCTACCTGCGGGTCGAGCCGACGCAGCCGTTCGCTGAGGGTTTCCAGGCGCCGGTCCAGTGCCTGGAGCTGTGTCTGCACCACATCGGCGCAGGCCTGCGCTTCTTCGAGCATCCTTGAACTCATGCGGTTTCTCCTTCGACCATCACGGCGGTCAGGTTCAGTTGGCGATCGAGCAGCACCGCGTCGGCCCAGGCGCCAGCTTGCAGGCGGCCACGGTCGGCGATGCCGAGGTAATCGGCGGGGTAGCGGGACAGGCGGTCGGATGCTTCGGCCAGCGGCAGGCCGATCTTCACCAGGTTGCGCAGGGCCTGGTCCATGGTCAGGGTGCTGCCGGCCAGGGTGCCGTCGGGCAGGCGCACGCCACCCAGGCACTTGGTCACGGTGTGGCTGCCCAGGCGGTATTCGCCGTCGGGCATGCCGGCGGCGGCGGTGGAATCGGTGACGCAGTACAGGCAGGGGATCGAGCGCAGGGCCACGCGTATGGCGCCCGGGTGCACGTGCAGTAGGTCGGGAATCAGTTCGGCATAGCGGGCGTGGGCCAGGGCCGCGCCGACGATGCCCGGCTCGCGATGGTGCAGCGGGCTCATGGCGTTGTACAGGTGGGTGAAGCTGCTGGCGCCGGCCGCCAGGGCCGCCACGCCTTCTTCGTAGCTGCCCAGGGTATGGCCGAGCTGCAGGCGGATGCCGCGCTGGCTCAGGGCCTGGATCAGCGGCAGGTGGCCGGCGACTTCCGGGGCGATGGTGATGACCTTGATCGGCGCCAGGGCCAGGTACTCTTCGACCTCGTCGAGCAGCGCCTGGTGGGCGAAGTTCGGCTGCGCGCCGAGCTTGCCGGGGTTGATGTACGGGCCTTCCAGGTGCACACCGAGGATGCGCGCGCCCTGGCGCGGTTGCCCGAGGTGCTCGCCCAGTTCGGCGAGCACGCGGCCCAGCTCCTCGCGCGGCGCGGTCATGGTGGTGGCCAGCAACGAGGTGGTGCCGAAGCGCCGATGGGTGCGGGCGATGGTGGCGAAGGCGTCGCCACCCTGCATGATGTCGCTGCCTCCGCCGCCATGCACATGCAGGTCGATGAAACCGGGCAGCAGGTAGGGCAGGTCGTTGGCCTGCGGGTCGCACGGGGTGCCCTCGATGGCCCGGATACGGCCATTTTCGAGGCACAGCTGGCCGCGCACCCAGCCGTCGGGGGTGAGGATGTTGGCGATGTCCATGGGGGCTCCGGTCAGCGTCGCAGTTCGGCGACGAAGTCGTAGTAGTCGTTGCGGCAGTAGGTGTCGGTGAGCTCGATCGGCGTGTTGTCGTCGAGGTAGCCGATACGGGTCATCAGCAGCATGGCGGTGCCGGGGGCGATGCCCACCTGGGCGGCCAGTTCGTCACCGGCGTTGATCGCGCGAATGTGTTGCAGGGCGCGGACCACCGGGCGGCCGAGTTGGTCGAGGTGCTGGTACAGCGAGTCGCCGATGGCCTGTGGGTCGCCGAGCAGGCGGGCAGGCAGGGTGCTGACCTCCACCGCCATGACGATGTCGTCGGCCTTGCGCAGGCGCTTGAGGTGGAGCACCTGGTCGGTGGGCGACAGGCCGAGGCGGATCAGTTCGTCGTTGCTTGGGCTGCCGATGCTGCGCTCGAGCCACAGCGAGCTGGGCGCGAAGCCTTTCATGCGCAGCATTTCGCTGAAGCTCGACAGGCGTGACAAGGGTTGTTCGAGGCGCGGGGTGATGAAGGTGCCGGAGCCCTGGATGCGCTGGATCAGGCCTTGTTCGAGCAGGACTTCGAGGGCCTTGCGCGCGGTGACCCGGGAGATGTCCAGGGTTTCGCTGAGGGTGCGCTCGGAGGGCAGGGCTTGGTCGGCGCTCCACTGGCCGGCGTGGATGGCCTGTTCGAGGTTGCGCGCCAGTTGCAGGTAGAGCGGGGTGGCGCTGGTGTCGTCGGGGCGCAGGGCCGAGAGAGGACGCATGGGCGGTGTCCGGTATTGTTGTTGGGTAGAAAGCTAATACCACTTTAATACCAGGTCAATACCACTGGTCTGGTCAGGAATCTCATTTTTGATTCTGGGGGGCGCTTTGCGACACAAGACCGCTCTTGTAGGAGCGGCCTTGTGTCGCGAAAGGGCGGCGCAGCAGTCCCGGCAATTCATCGGTCTACCCAGCCCTGCGCACCAACCCACACGCCAGCAACCCCATCTCGAACAGCAGCCACATCGGTACCGCCAGCATCGTCTGGGAAAACACATCCGGCGGCGTCAGGATCATCCCTACCACGAAACACCCGACGATCACATAGGGCCGGCTGCGTCGCAGCGTGGCCACGTCGGCGAGCCCGGCCCAGACCACGATGAAGGTCGCCACCGGAATCTCGAAGGCCAGGCCGAACGCCAGGAACAGCGCGAGGATGAAGTCCAGGTACAAGCCGATGTCGGTCATCATCGCCACCCCGTCCGGGGTCACGCTGGCGAAAAAGCCGAACATCATCGGGAACACCAGGAAGAACGCGAAGGCCATGCCGCCGTAGAACAGCACGATGCTCGACACCAACAACGGCAAGGCGATGCGCCGTTCGCGGCGGTACAGCCCAGGGGCGATGAAGCCCCAGGCCTGGTGCAGCAGCAGTGGCATGGCGACGAACAGCGCGCACATCGCCGTCAGCTTGAAGGGCGCAAGAAATGGCGAGGTGACGCTGGTGGCGATCATGCTGGCGCCTTCGGGCAGGTAGCGGCGCAGCGGTTCGGAAATGTGCGTGTACAGCGTCTGGGCGAAGGGGAACAAGCCGCAGAACACCAGTGCGACCAGCAGCAGGCAGCGCACCAGGCGCTTGCGCAGATCGCGCAGGTGTTCGGTCAGCGGCAGGCGTTCGAGGGCGACGGACATCAGGCACGCTCCTTGGCCGGGGCTGCATCATTGGCGGGCAGCGCGTCGAGCTGGATACCCTGGCGGATATCCTGCTCCAGGCGTTGCAGTGGCGCCGCGTCCAGGGCGGGCATGTCGAGCTCCCGTTGCACCTGGGCCTTGAGCGCGTTCATCGCCCGGCGCGCCTGGCCCAGGCCACGGCCCAGGCTGCGCGCCGCCAACGGCAGGCGCTCGGGGCCGAGTACCAGCAGGGCGACGATGCCCACCAGCAGTAGTTCGCTGAAACCGATCTCGAACATCAGGCCTGGCGATCCGGCTGGGCCTGGTGTACAGGCGGGTTGTTCAAGGTTGGCGGTTGCTGCTCGAGGTCTGCCTCGGCATTGCCACCCATGGATTTGCGAAAGCCCTGGATCGCCTCGCCCACATCGCTGCCCAGCCCCTTGAGACGCTTGGTGCCGAACAGCAGGAAGACGATCAACAGCACGATCACCAGTTGCCAGATTCCGATGCCACCCATGTAAGACCACTCCTGTCAGGTCGATAAAAAGGGAAGGCCAATCCTGCCTGGCGCAGATGACGCGCACATGACTGCCATCTGCCTGCAACAACCACCGTGTTGACTGGCGCTTTGAGCGGCGACAGGAAGGCAAGGATGGGGCGCGGGCAACAACGGGGCGCGGCACTGCTGATGGTGCTGGTGGTACTGGCGATGCTGGCCGCGGGGTTGGCCTGGCTGGTGGAGGACGGCCGCCGCCAGGTGGACGCGGTGCGCCTGCTGCACCAGCGGGTGCAGGTGCGGGCCATGGAGCAGGCAGGGCTAGCCTATGCCTCCCAGGCCCTGCGCGACCCGGCCTGGCGCGTCAGCCCGCTGTTCTGGCAGGCGTTGCGCGGGCAACCGCTGAGCTATGACTTTGGCGCGGGCAAGGCGCAGCTGCGGGTGATCGACCAGCACAGCTGCTTCAACGTCAATGCCCTGCTGGGCGAGGACGGCCCTCGGGCGCAGCGCCAATTGCGTTACCTGCTGGGCGATGACATGGCCGCTGCACGCCTGGTCGATGCCCTGGCCGACTGGCTGGACGCCGACAGCGATGCCCGCCTGCAGGGCGCCGAGAGCGCCCAGTACCTGCGCCAGCAACCGCCACGCCTGGCGGCCAACCAGCCGATGCTCGACAGCAGCGAACTGAACCTGTTGCTGGAGCCCGACAGTGGCCGCCAGGCGCGCTACCGGATGCTCTGCGCGCTGCCTTTGACCAGTGGCTGGCGGCTCAATGCCAATGCCTTGGGGCTGGAGCACCTGCCGTTGCTGGAGGCGATGTACGAGGGACGGTTCTCTGGATCGATGCTCAGCCGGATCATCAGCGGCCGGCCGGCGGCGGGCTACGTGGATGCCGCGGCATTGCGCCAGGCGCTGGGGGCGGTGGATGACGAGACCTTCGCCCGGCTCAGCGAAGGGTTGCTGCTCAACAGCGGCCATTTCGTGTTGCAGCTGTCGTTCGAGGAAGCGGGGCGCACGCTGCGCAGCCAGTTCCAGATCGAGGCGCTGGGCGTGGTGCAGTGGCACGCGCGGGTGCCGGCGCAGCAGGTAAGGGTCAGGGGGCGGGAGCCGGTGGCCTGGTAGCAGACAATCGCAGGTTGTGCGCAATCTGTGTAGGAGCGGCCTTGTGTCGCGAAAGGGGCGCGTAGCGGCCCCAGATTCTGAGCCACCATCAAAATCGCCGGGGCTGCTGCGCAGCCCTTTCGCGACGCAAGGCCGCTCCTACAGTGACCGCGCTAGCTTTAGCAGTGGAGCAAGACAGTTGCTCCCACAAGGTGTACGCAAACCCTTGAGGGAGCGGCCCGGCGCTTGGGGCGAATCAGGCGGTGCCGATCTCCCCGCCATCGTTACGCTGGATCACCACCGTCGAAGCCCGTGGCCTTACCGAGGTGCCGGCCGGCGTCAGGTCGGTGGCCTTGTCGGTGCTGGGCCAGTTGTCCGGGTGCTGGATGTTGACGAACATCGTCTTGTTGTCCGGGGTGAAGGTGATGCCCGTCACCTCGCAGCCATTGGGGCCGACGAAGAAGCGGCGCAGGTCCACCTGGTTGGTGGCGTTGACCGGGATCTGCTTGCCGTTGGCATCCACCAGGTCGGTGGGGATCACCGCCAGCAGCTGGTCGTTGGTGTAGCTGGTCAGGGTGGTCTCGCCGTTGTCGGTCTCGAACCACAACACGCCGCGGCTATCGAAGCTCATGCCATCGGGGCTGGCGAACTGGTTCAGTTCGGTCAGGCCCGAGCGGTTGATGTCCGGAGTGCCGGCGGCGTTGGCGCCGAACACGAAGATGTCCCAGGCGAAGGTCTTGTGATCGTCGCTGTCGTGCCAGCGGATGATATGGCCATGACGGTTCGGGCCGCGCGGGTTGGCCGCATCGACCTTGGCTGCGGTGCGCGCGCTGTTGTTGGTCAGGGTCAGGTAGACGTCGCCGTTGAGCGGATTGACGGCAGTCCATTCCGGGCGGTCCATCGGTGTGGCGCCGACGGCGTCGGCGGCGCCACGGGTGTTGAGGATGATGCCCGGCAGGTCGCCGAACTGCGCGCCCAGGGTGCTGCCTGCGGTGGTCGCGGTGGCCACGTCGAGCAGCAGCCACACGCCGGTGCCGTTGGCGTCGAAGCGGGCCACATACAGCTTGCCCTTGTCCAGGTACTTGGCGCCGGTGGCCAGGCGGTCGGCCGGGTTGGCGTCGGCCGGGTCCCACAAGGCGTCGGAGACGAACTTGTACAGGTACTCGTTGTTGGAATCGTCGCCGGTGTACCAGACCAGCGGCTTGCCGGCCACCGGCAGGCCCGGGCAGCAGCCTTCATGGCGGAAGCGGCCCAGGGCGGTGCGCTTCACCGCCAGGGTGGCGGCGTTGTAAGGGTCGATTTCGACGATGTAGCCGTAGGTGCTGGCTTCGTTGCGGAAGTCGTCGGTGGCGCTGGCGCCGGTAGGGGTGATGTCGAAGCGGGCGAACTCGCCGGCCACCTCGCTGGCGTCACCGGCGGCGGTCTCCCACTTGTACTGGCCGCTGCTGCTGGACACGCCGATGCGCACCTGGTTGGCCGGGCGGGTGCCCTTGTTGACGAAGATCCCGGGCCAGTTCTCCTCGCAGGTCAGGTAGGTGCCCCACGGGGTGTAGCCGTTGCCGCAGTTGTTGTTGGTGCCGCGGCACTGGGTGCCGGCGGGCGAGAACTTGGTCTTGACGTGGTCGGTGCCGCGCATCGGCCCGGCGATGTCCATCAGCGAGACGGTGGTGAAGCGACGGTTGAGCGGGTCGTTGTCGACCACCTGCCAGCGCCCGTCGACCTTGCGAATACGCACCACGCCGGCGCCATGGGCGTTGATCTCCTTGCGCACCTCCTCGACCGGGCGCTTGCCGGCGACGGTGGTAGGGCCGGCCGGGTGCAGCGCGGCGGTGTCGATGTATTCGAAGTTGATCGCCAGCAGGCCGTCGCTGGAGCTGCCATTGATGGGGAAGAAATGCATGCCGTCGTGGTGCATGCCCATGGCGTTGGCCTGGTCGCTGGCGCTGTTGCTGCCGTCGGCCTTCCACGGGTTGGCGCTGGCGTTCAGCGGCGTGCCCCAGGGCGCCAGCACGTAGGCGCTGTAGCCGGCGGCGACCACGCAGGCGTCGGTGCGCGAGCCGGTGATCGAATTGAAGCCCAGCTTGAGCTTGGGTTTTTCTGGCTGGGTGGGCGGGGCCGGATCGTCGTGGTTGGAGCCGCCGCCGCTGTCGAAGCAACCGCTCAGGCCGGTACCGGCGATCATGGCGATGGCGGCGCCGAGGCTGCCGCGAACCACGGCGCGACGGCTCAGGTAGGCGTCCATGACGCTGGCCATCGGTAGGTTGCCGCTGGGGTTGCGGTCCAGGTTATCGCCGCTGTCTCGACTCATCAGGGTGTCCTTTTTTTGGCTGAGTTGAAGGAAACCGCGACTGTAGACGGCAAGTATGATGATTGATTGTCAGTTTTGTTAACGCGCGTTTAAAACTTGCGGCTATTACTAAAGGCTTAATCAAGTATCTTTTGGAATTACCATTGGTTTTCTGCCATCAAACTGTCACGCAAGCGCCGCAATATCCGGGGCCCAACGAGAACAGGGATGGCGGAGTCGATGGCAAGCAGGCGCGAAGTGATCAGCTGGATGGGTGTCGGTGCCCTGGCACCGTTGCTCGGTGCCTGCTCGGCCTTGCCCATGCCCCGTGGCGCGGCTGACCGGGCACTGGACCTGTTGTATGTCGCCGACACCCTCGACGCCCGCCAACCGGGCCAGGCCGTGGTGCCGGCCACACGGCTGGGGCCGGTCAGCCACCTGGGCCGTGCGCCGTGGATGAGCGGGCCGAACGCCAGCGCCGGGCAGCCGGCGCTGGCGCCGCTGCTCGATGCCAACCTGGCCGGGCAGGCCCGCACCGGTGGCTATGCGGTATTGGCGGCGCTGCTCGAGCAACTGCGGCTCGAGGCGGGTCGCGAGCAGTGCCTGACCCTGGAGAACGGCCAATGCTGGAATGGCAGCGGCCTGGCCTACCTCACCCAGGGTGAAAGCGGTGTGCAGGGCAGCCAGCTGCTGGGCAGCGAGGCGCGGGTCAGCAGCGACGAGCGCGTGTTGTGGCCGCAGCGCAGTGCCGGGCTCTATCGCCAGTCTTCCTCTATTACCCTCGGCGCCGGCCTGGCCGATGCCCAGGCCAAGGCGCTGGGTATCGAAGGCCTGCAGATGTTCCAGCGCGGCGGGGTGCGCATCGCGGTGGTCGGGGTTACCGATCCTTACGCCCAGGATCAGAAAGCCTCGCTCAAGCAGTGGTACCAGTCATTGCAACCGAGCTTCCAGCAAGCCCGGCGCGAGGCCGACCTGGTGGTGGCGCTGGCGGATGTCGGCACCGGCCCGGGGCTGTGGCTGGCCGAGCGCGTGCCGGAGCTGGACGTGCTGCTCTGCGCCCGTGGCCAGGACCTGTGGCCAACGCCGGTACAGGCTACCCAGGCCAGCGGCCGCCGGGTACCGGTGCTGTTCGCCGGCTGCCGGGCCAGCGGCGCGTTTCGCCTGCGCTGTCGCCAGGCCGGTGATCAGTGGCAGTTCGAGGCGCAATTTTTCCCGGCCTTCGCGCACAGCCTCGGTCCCCAGGCACTGGCCCGTGCCAGCCAATTGCGCGTCGAGCTGCAACGCCAGCGCAATGGCCATGCCGCCTGGCTCGACCAACCGCTGGCGCGTGCCCCCGAGGCGCTGTGGCGCCGTGATACCCGTGGCGGCAGCTGGGACCGCCTGCTGCACCAGGCCCTGGCCGACACTTCGAGCATGCCGGTGCTGCTGCCCGGGCTGCGCTACGACTACCCCCTGCCGGCGGGCGAGGCGATTACCCGCGAGCACCTGATCAGCCTGACCGGTGGCTATGCCGCCCCTGTGGTCGAGGCCCCGGCGCGCCAGGTCGAGCAGGTGCTGGAAAACGCCGCCGAGCAACTGTTCGGCGATCCGCTGCTGCTGGACAACAGCCAGGACCTGCCGCGTTGGCAGGGCCAGGACTGGCAGGTGAGCTACAGCCCCAACGGCAAGCGCATCATCGGCTTGCAGCCGGTCGAAGGCCTGTGCCGCACCTTCGGCCTGCACTTCGACGCCCAGGCCGGCACGCCGCTGTGGCAGACGCTGGAAGCCTGGCTGACCCGGCAGCCCCCGGGCTGGGCCTTGGCACCCTTGCAACTGCCGGCTGTGCGCTACGTGCAGGGCCACCCCGGCTGGCACCCGCACCAGGTGGCCGCGTGACCTCGCGGCTGTTCAGCGTCGCCCTGCTGACCCTGGCCGGCTGGCTGGCCGCGCAGTGCGTGCTGCTGCTGAGCCGCCAGCCGCAGCCGGCCAGCGCGCCCCAGCAGGGACTGGCGCCGTTGCCCGGCTTGCTGGTCGAGCATTGGCAGGCGCCGCTGGACGACGGCCGCATCCCGCTCACCCGCCTGCCCCTGGTCTACCTGGGCGGGCTCAAGGCCCAGCCGCTGTCGGCCAGCGTGGTGGTGCTGCGCCACGGCCAGCAGGTGCGCACCCTCGGCCGTGGCCAGCGCCTGGCGCCAGGTATCGTGTTGCAGGCAATCGACGCCGACGGCCTGATTTTCGACAACAACGGCCGGCGCGAGCGCCTGCCCTGGCCGCCACGCCCTGCCGTGACCGGTTTCAAGCGCCAAGGATGAATGATGATCGCAAGGTACTGTCTGGCCGGGCTGTTGCTGCTCGGCGTAGCCCTGGCCCAGGCCGAAGAGCCGGAAGTGTTCGCCGACGATGGCACGCCGCTGTACGAGGTGAACTTCGTCGACACCGAGCTCGGTGAGTTCATCGACAGCGTGTCGCGCATCACCGGCACCACCTTCATCGTCGACCCACGAGTGCAGGGCAAGGTCACCGTGCGCACAGTCGATCGGCATGACGCCGACGCCATCTACGACATCTTCCTGGCCCAGCTGCGCGCCCAGGGCTTCGCCGCCGTGGACCTGCCCAACGGCAGCGTGAAGATCGTCCCCGACCAGGCCGCGCGCCTGGAGCCGGTGCCGGTGGAAACCGCCGGCAAGCAGGCCGAAGGCAGCGACGGCGTGGCCACCCGCGTGTTCAACGTGCGCAACGCCGCCAGCGAGCAGATGCTCGCAATTCTCAAGCCGCTGATCGACCCACGGGTCGGGGTGATTACCCCGTATCCGGCAGCCAACCTGTTGGTGGTCACCGACTGGCGCAGTAACCTCGACCGTATCGCCAGCCTGCTGCGCCAGCTCGACCAGGTCAGCGACGAGCCGTTGCAGGCAATGCCACTCAAGCACGCCAGCGCCGCCGACACCGCTGGCCTGGTGACGCGGCTGTTGGCCCGCGAGCAGGGCAGCGATGCCGCCCAGGTGGTCGCCGACCCGCGCAGCAACGCGTTGCTGGTGCGCGGCAGTGCCGACAGCCGCGAACGAGTGCGCGCGTTGCTGGCCCAGCTCGACCGGCCCAGCGACAGCCTGCGCAGCAGCAATACCCAGGTCATCTACCTGCGCCACGCCAACGCCGCCGAAGTGGTCAAGGTGCTGCGTGGCCTTAGCCAGGCTGGCGCGGTGCCGGCCACCGAGGGCGAAGGCAAGGAAGCACCGGTGCCCGCGGCCAGCGACTCGGGCATTCGCCTGGAGTACGAGGAGGGCACCAACGCGGTGGTGATGGTCGGCCCGGACAGCGAGCTGGCCGCCTACCGCAGCATCGTCGAGCAGCTGGACATTCGCCGGGCGCAGGTGGTGGTCGAGGCGATCATCGCCGAGGTCTCCGACAGCAGCGCCCAGGAACTGGGGGTGCAGTGGCTGTTCGCCGACGAGAAGTTCGGCGCCGGCATCGTCAACTTCGGCGGCAACGGGGTAAACATCGCCAGCATCGCCGGGGCCGCCAGCAGCGGCGACAACGAGAAGCTCGGCAAGCTGCTGGCGGCCACCAGCGGTGCCACCGCCGGCATCGGCCACTTCGGTGGCGGTTTCAATTTCGCCATGCTGGTCAACGCACTCAAGGGCAAGAGCGGTTTCAACCTGCTGTCCACGCCGACCCTGCTGACCCTGGACAATGCCGAGGCGTCGATCCTGGTCGGCCAGGAGGTGCCGTTCGTCACCGGCTCCGTCACCCAGAACAACGCCAATCCCTACCAGACCATCGAGCGCAAGGAAGTCGGGGTGAAGCTGCGTATCAAGCCGCAGATCAGCATCGACGATAGCGTGCGCCTGGACATCGTCCAGGAGGTGTCGTCGATCGCCGACTCCAGCGCCGCCAGCGATGTGATCACCAACAAGCGCGAGATCAAGACCAAGGTCATGGTCGAGGACAACGGCCTGGTGATCCTCGGCGGGTTGATCAGCGACGAACTGAGCACCAGCAACCAGCGTGTGCCGCTGCTGGGCGACATTCCCTACCTGGGTCGGCTGTTCCGCTCCGACGCCAGCAAGAACACCAAGCAGAACCTGATGGTGTTCATCCGTCCGCGCATCCTGCGCGACGGCGAGAGCCTGGCCGGGCTGAGCCAGCAGAAGTACCAGAGCCTGCAGCAGAACACCCCGCTCAAGCTGCCAGCGCTGGCTGAGGGCCTGCCGCTGTTGCAGGTGTTCCCCGCCAGCCGCGCGCGCCTCGAAGGCGGTGACTGGTGATGCTGGCGTATCGCCTGGCGCGCCAGAGCGGGGTGGCCATGGCCCCGGCCGAAAACGGCTGGCAGCTGTGGCTGCGCGGCGACGCCGACAGCGACCAGGTGCAGGAGCTGCTGCGCGTGCATGGCCAGCCCAGTGCACTGGAGCAGCTCGACAGCGCGACCTTCGACGAGCGCCTGGGCCAGCTCTACCAGGCCGGCGAAGCGGCCACCGCGGCTTTGATCGAAGGCATTGGCGAGCAGGTCGACCTGGACAGCCTGATGAGCGAGATGCCGCGCATCGAGGACCTGCTGGAAAGCGACGACGAGGCGCCGGTGATCCGCCTGATCAACGGCCTGTTCGGCCAGGCCCTGCGCCTGCGCGCCTCGGACATCCATATCGAGACCTTCGAGCAGAGCCTGGTGGTGCGCCTGCGCATCGATGGCCACCTGCGCGAGGTGCTGCGCCCGCCCCGGGCGCTGTCGGCGATGCTGGTGTCGCGGATCAAGGTCATGGCCCGGCTGGATATCGCCGAGAAACGCCAGCCCCAGGATGGTCGCATCACCTTGCGCGCCGCCGGACGCGAGGTGGACGTGCGGGTCTCGACCCTGCCCGGCATCCATGGCGAGCGGGTGGTGATGCGCGTGCTCGACAAGCAGGCCAGCCTGCTGGCGCTGGACAACCTGGGCATGCCCAGCGCCGTGTTGCGCGGGCTGCGCGCCTGCCTGGCGCGGCCCAACGGCATCGTGCTGTCCACCGGCCCCACCGGCTCGGGCAAGACCACTACGCTGTACGCGGGCCTCAACAGCCTCAACGATGGCAGCCGCAACATCCTCACTGTCGAGGACCCGGTGGAATACGCCATCGCCGGCATTGGCCAGACCGCCATCAACCCGCGTGCCGGGCTGACCTTCGCCAGCGGCCTGCGCGCCATCCTGCGCCAGGACCCGGACGTGATCATGCTCGGCGAGATCCGCGACCAGGAGACCGCGCAGATTGCCGTGCAGGCCAGCCTTACCGGGCACCTGGTGCTGTCGACCCTGCATACCAACAGTGCCGTGGGCGCGGTGACGCGCTTGCGCGACATGGGGATCGAGCCGTTCCTGATCGCTTCCTGCCTGCGCGGGGTCTTGGCCCAGCGCCTGGTGCGGCGCCTGTGTGGGTGCGCCGTGGCGCAGCCACTGCAAAGTGCCGAACGAGAACTGTGGCCAGAGCTGGGCAGCCTGGGCGAGAGCTACCACCCGGTTGGCTGCGAGCACTGCCAGGGCAGCGGCTATGTCGGCCGCCTGGGGTTGTACGAGTTCATCGAGCTGGATGCCGGGCTGGTGGCATTGCTTTATGACGGCGAAAGCGAACTGGCCATGCAGGCCTATCTGGACGGCCGCCGGCAGAGCCTGCTGGCGATGGCCAGCGCTTGCCTGGCCCGCGGTGAAACCAGCCTGGCCGAAGTGCTGCGCGTGGTGCAGGGTTAGTCATGCCGACCTATCGCTACCAGGCCGTGGACCTTGGCGGCAAGCCACACAAGGCCTGCGTGCAGGCCGACAGCGAGCGCCATGCGCGGCAGTTGCTGCGCGAGCAGGGGCTGTTCGCGCGCAGCCTGCAGCGCCACGAAGGCAACCAGGCACAACCGCGCCGCCAGCGCCTGAGCCGGGCCCAGTTGTGCGAGCTGACCCGCCAGCTGGCGACCCTGGTCGGCGCGGGCATCCCGCTGGTCGATGCCCTGGCCACCCTGGAGCGCCAACTGCGCCAGCCGGCGCTGCACACAGTGCTGCTGGCCTTGCGCAGTGCCCTGGGCGAGGGCCTGGGCCTGGCCCGCAGCCTGGCCCGGCAGGGCGCGCCGTTCACGGGGCTGTATTGCGCGCTGGTCGAGGCCGGTGAGCGCTCCGGGCGCCTTGGCCAGGTGCTGAGCCGGCTGGCCGATCACCTCGAACAGGTGCAGCGCCAGCGCCACAAGGCGCGCACCGCGCTGATCTACCCGGTGGTGCTGATGGGCGTGTCGCTGGCGGTGGTGGTCGGCCTGATGACGTTCGTGGTGCCCAAGCTCACCGAGCAGTTCGCCCATTCCGGGCAGAGCCTGCCGCTGATTACCTCGCTGCTGATCGGCCTGAGCCAGGGCCTGGTGCAGGCCGGTCCCTATTTGCTGGTGCTGGCGACGCTGCTTGCGCTGCTGGGCGGCTGGCTGCTGCGCAAGCCGCGCTGGTGCCTGCGCCGCGACGATTGGCTGCTGCGCCTGCCGCGTATCGGCGTGTTGCTGCAAGTGCTGGAGAGCGCCCGGCTGGCCCGTAGCCTGGCGATTCTGTGCGGCAGCGGCGTGGCCCTGCTCGAGGCCTTGCAGGTAGCCACCGAGACGGTCGGCAACCGGCGTATCCGCGCGGCCATGGTCCAGGTGCACCGGCAGGTGCAGGGCGGTACCAGCCTGCACCGGGCACTGGACAACGCCCGTCAGTTTCCGCCGCTGCTGGTGAACATGGTCGGCAGCGGCGAGGCCAGCGGCACCCTGGCCGACATGCTCGAACGGGTGGCCGACGACCAGGAACGTGGCTTCGCTCGCCAGGTGGACACCGCCATGGCGCTGTTCGAACCGCTGATGATCCTGGTGATGGGCGCCGTGGTGCTGTTCATCGTGCTGGCGGTGCTGCTGCCGATCATGCAGCTCAACCAGGGACTGCAACTGTGACAAGGAGAACTTCGATGCTGCAACACGCTAACCGCCAGCGAGGCTTCACGCTGATGGAAATCATGGTGGTGATCTTCATCATCGGCCTGCTGATCGCCGTGGTCGCGCCCAGCGTGCTGGGCAACCAGGACAAGGCCATGAAGCAGAAGGTCATGGCTGACCTGGCGACCCTGGAGCAGGCGCTGGACATGTACCGCCTGGACAACCTGCGTTTCCCCAGCAACGAGCAGGGCCTGGCGGCGCTGGCGAAGAAGCCGACCCAGGAACCGCTGCCACGCAGCTGGCGCAGCGATGGCTATATCCGCCGCCTGCCCGAGGACCCATGGGGCACCCCCTACCAGTACCGCCTGCCCGGCGAGCATGGCCGGGTCGATGTGTACTCGCTGGGCGCCGATGGCCAGCCCGGTGGCGAAGGGCTGGATGCCGACCTGGGCAATTGGGCGCTTTGAGGTGACTGGGGTGTGTGTCCGGCTTGGCGTTGTCGGGGCCGCTTCGCGCCCCTTTCGCGACACAAGGCCGCTCCTGCAGGCGACCGCGTTTCCTTGTGGGAGCGGCCTTGTGTCGCGTAAGGGCAGCAAAGCAGCCCCGGCTTTGCTGTGCCATCAGCGTGGTTTCAGCCTGCTCGAACTGCTGGTGGTGCTGGCCATCGCCGCGCTGATGACCAGCCTGGCGGTGGCCTGGCTCGACAGGGGGCGCAGCAGCGTCGATCAAGCGCTTGACCGTCTGGCTGCCAGCACCTTGGCCCAGGCCGACCTGGCCCGGCATGCCGGCCACTTGCGCGGCTTGCGCTGGAATGGCCAGCGTCCCGAGTTCGTCCTGCGCCAAGGTGATCGATGGCAGGTGCAAACCGTGGCGCTAGGCGACTGGCCCAAGGGCCTGCGCCCGGACTGGCCCGCCAGCCAGGCCCCGGCGCTGCTGTTCACCCCCGATGGTTGGGCCCGCCCGGGCACGGTGCGCTGGCGCTGGGCCGAGGGTGGCCGGCGCTGGGACTGGGACCGCGCCGGCCAGTTGCGTGTGAGCGTGTTGCCATGAGCGGCAGGCAGCGGGGCTTCACCTTGTTGGAGGTGAGCGTGGCCCTGGGCATTGCCGCGCTGCTGGCGGTGATCACCAGCCAGGTCCTGCGCCAACGCCTGGCGGTGCAGGACACTGTGCAGCAGCACCGTTTGGGCCTGTTGTGCGCGCGGGAGCTGCAAGCGCGCTTCGTGGTCGAGCAGTACTGGCCGGCGGCCGACCAGGACAGTGGCGTGTTGACTCAGGGTGGCCAGGCTTGCCATTGGCAATTGCAGTTGCGCCGCACCGGCGTGCGTGACCTGCGTCGGGGCGAGCTGCTGCTGCATGGCGATCGCGACCAGCGCCTGCCGTTGGGGCAGTACACGGTCTTCCTGGAGCGGCCATGAAGCGGCGCCAGGCGGGCATGACCCTGATCGAGCTGCTGCTGGCCCTGGCCCTCACGGCCTTGCTTGGCGTGATGTTGGCGGCGTTGGTCAACGGCTGGCTGAAGGTGCGCGAGCGCCTCGACGAGCAGGTTCGCGAAACCGGCGTACTGGACTTCTGCCTGGCCCTGGAGCGGCGCTTCGACAGCCCGCTGCTGCGCCTTCTGTACGAGCAGCGCCTGCCGCTGGCGGTGCGCTGGCTCGACTGGCAGCCCGACCGCCAGCAATTGCTGTGGGTGGCCGCCGCGGCCTGGCCGCAGGCCGAGGGCGGTTCGCGCCTGCAGCGCCAGCGCCTGCGTTTCGAGGCGCGCGAGCAACGCCTGCTGCTGGAAACCTCGGCGGACCTGTATGCGCCATCGCTGCCCCGCTGGGTGGTGCGTGAGCGCCTGGAACGGGTCAGCGCCATGGGCGTCCTCTATTACCAGTCCGGCCGCTGGCTGGCCTGGCCTTCCGATCAACCGACGCACCCCGGACGTGGCGTGCGCGTGGAGTTAGTCCGTGATGGAGCACCCTATGTCTGCACCTTCGTTCTGCCTTGGGGGCGTTCATGAAGCTTGATTGGCGACGCCGTGCACCGGCCCGGCCCTGGTTGCTGGTACGCCCCGGCGCGGTCTGGGATTGGTTGCTGGTCGAGCAGGGCGTGCCGGGGCGGCAAGGCCGGGGCCAACCCCCGGTCGGGCTCGAGGCGCGCGTGGCGTTGATCGTGCCCGGCGAGCATTGCAGCCATTTCCAGCTTCCCGCGCCGCCTGGGCTCAAGCGCGAGGAGTGGCCTTTACTGCTCGAAGAACGGCTGGTTCAGGCCTGCGACGAAGTGGCGTGCGCGAGCATCGGTCGCCACGCCGGGCAACTGCGCTTATGGACGGTCAGCAACCCGCTGTTGGCCCAATGGCGTGGGCAATGCGGCGCATGGGGCTTGGCGCTGGAGCGCTGCTGGGCTGAGTTTCAGTTGTTGCCCGAACCCGAGCAGGGCGAGGGCTGGCAGTGGCAGCGTGGGGAAACAGAGCTTTATCAAGGGCGCGATGAGCAGGGCAGGGCACATTGGCTGGCTTGGCCTGGGCAACTGGGCGTGATGCCTGCGCTGGACGGCTTGCAAGGGACGAGACGTAGCGTGACGGGCAACTGGCCGGAAACCTTGGCCAGCCTCGATGGCCTGCCAAGCCTGTTCGAGGCTCGCCGCATCCGTGCGCGCCCGCGCTGGTCGAGTACCCAGCAGCGCCTGGCAGTGGCCTGCCTGCTGCTGGCCACCGCCTGGAGCGGGCTGTGGTGCATCCAGCAGTGGCGTCAGGCCCAGCTCTACCGCGATCAGGTAGTGGCGCTGACCGGCAAGCGGGCCACCCCAGGCCAGGCGGCCCAGGCCCTCAGGCGGCTGCGCGAGGAACAGCAGGACGCCCAGGTGCGTCTGGCCCAGCTCGATGGCCTGCAGGCCCAGGTGCAGGGCTGGCTGGCCGAGCACCCCGGTTGGCGATTACGTGCGCTGGACTACGACGGCCAGCGTTGGCAGTTGTCCCTCGACGGGGAGGGCGAGACGGCGCCCTGGCAGGCGATGGCCGAGGCGGTTGGCGCGCAGGTGCGGGTCGAGGACGATGCGCGCCAGGTGGTGTTCGAGCTGGGAGCGGCGTCATGAATCGGCAATGGTTGCGGCGCCAGCGCTTGCCGCTGGCGTGGGGGGTGGTGGCGCTGCTGCTTGTTGTCTTGGCGCTGCGCGAAGGCTTGGGCTACTGGCGCGACGTGCAGCAGTGGCGGGTGGTGGCCGAGTCGGTGGCTGGGCTGCGCGAGCCGCAGGCGCTGAGCCTGGAGCGTCTGCGCCAGTCGGCCCAGGCCCGGGGCATCGGCCTGGACGAGATACAGGCCGAAGGTGAGCGCTGGCAGGTCCGGGGCAAGGTTACCCAGGCCCAGGCCCTGCAAGCGTGGTTGCAAGCCCTGCGTGAAGAGGGGGCGCAGCCGCTGCAATGGGCGTTGGCGCGCGAAGCCGATGGCTTGCGCTTTGCTGTTCAGGTGCGGCCATGACCCGGCGCGGCGCGGCTTGGCTGTGCCTGGTGTTCTGCCTGACTGTGCTGGCCGAGCTGCCGGCCAGTTGGCTGGGGCTGCCGGCGCAAGGCGTGGTCGGCAGCCTGTGGCAGGGGCAGGCGACCCAGTGGGGAGCGGTCGGACCACTGAGCTGGGAACTGCAGCCCTGGCGCATGCAGGCGCATGTCGCGTTCAGCTTCCAGGGGCAGGGATGGCAGGCGCGTATCAGCGGCTGGCCCTGGCGCTGGCAGGGTGGCCTTGCGACGCTGGGTGGGCAAGCCAGCACGACGCCGGGCTATCGTCTGGCCGGGCACTGGCAAGGGGCGTTGCAGGTACAGGGCGCGGGGCGGGTGTGCCAGGCGGCGAGCGGGCGTATCACGGTGAATGACCTGGCCCTGGCCGAACCCTGGTCGCTGGGCCTGGGCCAGGGCGCGATCGAAATGACCTGCCAGGGTGGCTGGCGATTGACAGGCAACCTGGGGCTGGCCGGGCAGCATGCGCTGGTGCTGGATGCCGACCTGCTGGCGCGGCGGGCGCGCTTGAACATCGAGGTGCAGCCTGACGCGGCGCTGACGCCGGTGTTGCGCAGTGTGCAGTGGCTGGGCGGGGACGCCGTGCGAGGGCAGCGGGAGGTTCGCTGGTGAGTCGTGCTGCCCGCTGAATGTCGAGCGCTAAAACAGGCTCAGGGGCGAATCTCGATCATCGTCCCGTCCTTGACCATGCTCCAGACCTCGCGCATGTCGTCGTTGCGCATGGCGATGCAGCCTTCGGTCCAGTCGAGGGTGTGGAAGTACCATTCCGGGTACTCCTCGTTGATCGGCGTGCCGTGGATCATGATCATGCTGCCGGCCGCGACCCCCTCGCTGCGCGCCTTGGCCGCATCGCTGATGTTCGGGTAGGAGATGTGCATGGCCAGGTTGTAGCGGTCGCTGACCTTGCGCCAGTCCAGCCAGTACAGGCCCTCGGGGGTCTTCTTGTCGCCCTCGCGGTCCTTGGCGCCCTTGGGCTGCTTGCCCAGCGAGATGCGGTAGGTCTTGAGCGGCTCGCCACGGCTGATCAGTTGCAGGCGGCGCTCGGACTTGATCACCAGCACCTTGTCGATCAGGCGCTCCTGCGGCGCGGCGGTGGCGGCCGGCTGCACAGGCGAGGGCTGCGCCGAAGGCGTCTTGCGGATGATGGTCTCGGTGAAGGCCGCTTGCGACACCGAGGCGACACTGAGGCAGAAGAGGGCGAGCAGCCAGCGCATGAAACCGTATCCCTGAAAACTTAGGTGGTGGACGACGCGACGTTCATCGGCGGCAGGTATTCATGGCCAATCGGGTAGTGCTGCCTGATGCGGTCGCGATAATAGCATTCTAGTGTGCGTGTGACGGTGCGGAAAGCCAGCTCGGCCCACGGGATCTGCTGTTCCTCGAACAAGCGCACTTCCAGGCTCTCGACGCCGATGGCGAAGTCCAGGTCGCTGAGTTCGGCGCGGAAGAACACGTGCACCTGGTTGATGTGCGGCAGATCGAACAGCTGGTACAGGTGCGCTTCAGCGACCCGGGCGCAGGCTTCCTCGACGGTTTCGCGACGGGCGGCCTGTTCCAGGGTTTCGCCGTTCTTCATGAAACCGGCCGGCAGGGTCCAGAAGCCGCGGCGGGGCTCGATGGCGCGGCGGCACAGCAGCACCTGGCTGCCCCAGGTGGGCAGTACCCCGGCGACGATGTTGGGGTTCTGGTAATGGATGGTCTGGCAGTGGTCGCAGACATACCGCAGGCGGCTGTCGCCTTCGGGGATCCGCTGGGTGACCGGTTGGCCGCACGCGCTGCAGAATTTCATGCTTTATTCATTCCTGTGGGGTCGGGCTATCTTGGCGCGCCCGGCCCGGCCACCGCAAGCGCCCCCCGGTCGGGGCTTGGGTGCCTTGCGGCTTTGGTGCATCATGCAGGGCAGGCCTTGGAATCGAGAGTGCGTAATGCTGGACGAGCTTCTTCGCCGAATGAGCAACCATACCCCCGCGTCACTGGAGACGGACCGCCGTTTCCCCGAAGCGGCGGTGCTGCTGCCCATTACCCGCAGCGAAGAGCCCGAGCTGGTCCTGACTTTGCGCGCCAAGGGGCTGTCCACCCACGGTGGCGAAGTGGCCTTCCCCGGTGGCAGGCGCGACCCGGAGGACCCGGACCTGGTGTTCACCGCCCTGCGCGAGGCCGAGGAGGAAATCGGCCTGCCGCCTGGGTTGGTCGAGGTGGTCGGGCCGCTCAGCCCATTGGTGTCGTTGCATGGGCTGAAGGTGACACCGTTCGTCGGCTTGATCCCCGACTACGTCGAGTACCGCGCCAACGACGCGGAAATCGCCGCAGTCTTCAGCGTGCCGCTGGCCTTCTTCCGCCAGGACCCACGCGACCACACCCACCGTATCGACTACCAGGGCCGCAGTTGGTATGTGCCCAGCTACCGTTACGGCGACTACAAGATCTGGGGGCTGTCGGCGATCATGATCGTCGAGCTGGTCAACCTGTTGTTCGATGCCGGTATCAGCCTGCACCACCCCCCCGAGCGTTTCATCAAGTACTGAGCGGGGCCGACCCCGTCACTGGCCTTGGGCTCTGTATGAAAAGCCTTATACCGCGAGGAGCGATACATGAAATACCGCCTGGGCGACCTGCGCGTCGAGACCCACCCCACCAGCTGGGCTGCACCCAACGCCACGCTGATCGGCAAGGTGCGCCTGCAGGCCCGTGCCAGCGTATGGTTCGGCGCGGTGCTGCGCGGCGACAACGAGCTGATCGACATCGGCGAGGACAGCAACGTCCAGGACGGTACGGTGATGCACACCGACATGGGCTCGCCGCTGAACATCGGCAAGGGCGTGACCATCGGCCATAACGCCATGCTGCATGGCTGCGACGTGGGCGACTACAGCCTGATCGGCATCAATGCGGTGATCCTCAACGGTGCGCGCATCGGCAAGCACTGCATCATTGGCGCCAACGCGCTGATCGCCGAGGGCAAGGAAATCCCCGATGGTTCGCTGGTGATGGGCTCGCCGGGCAAGGTGGTGCGCGAGCTGACCGAGCAGCAAAAGCGCATGCTCGAGGCCAGCGCCGCCCATTACGTGCACAACGCCCAGCGTTATGCCCGCGAGCTGGTGGGCGACGATGACTGACGAACGGCCCGTGGCCTCGCCCTGCGTCAGCATCTGCGCGCTGGACGAGCAGGATATCTGCACCGGCTGCCAACGCACGGTGGACGAGATCAGCCGTTGGGGGCGCATGGACAACACACAGCGCCGCGCCGTGCTCAAGCGTTGCCACGAACGCGCGGTCGCCGCTGGCTTGATACTAGGCTCTGTATGAACGAAGGTCAGGCAAGGCGAAAACAGCCGAGCAAGCGCCGTGTACTGGCGTACATGAGCATTGCGAGGCGGTTTTCAACGCAGCATGAACGAGTATCAAGGCTTGTCGTACAGAGCCTAGGCGCCAGCAAGGGCGCGCGGGCTTGTCCAGTGGCAGGCCCGACGCTACTCTGATCGGCTTGCCCACCTGAATACCCAGACCATGTTCTATCTCATCGCCTACATCAGCAGCGTGGTGCTGATCAACTACGCCTTCTCCAGCGCGCCGCACCTGGACGTGATCTGGTCCGCCTGGGGCGGCCTGGTGTTCATCCTGCGCGACATGGTGCAGACCCGCTACGGCCATGGTGCGCTGTTGGCGATGCTGGTGGCGCTGGTACTTTCCTACGCCACCTCGGAGCCCGCCATCGCCCTGGCCAGCGCCACGGCGTTCTTCGTTTCCGAGCTGATCGACTGGCTGGTGTTCAGCATCACCCGTCGCCCCCTGCGTGACCGCCTGTGGCTGAGCTCGGCGCTGAGCATCCCGGTGGATACCTTCATCTTCTTCGGCATGATCGGCGCATTGACCCCGGCGGTGATCGGTACTGCCCTGGCTTCGAAGTTCGCCGGGGTCACCGCGGTCTGGCTGATCATGGCTTGGCGCGCACGGCGCGCGCTGGCGGCATCCTGAGGTAGAATGGCGGTCCATTTTTCAGCGGGCGGCAGCCAGCATGGCGCGGCCCCGGACGCCTTCGAGGACCTGAAATGACCCGTATCGGAACCCCATTGTCGCCTACCGCGACCCGTGTACTGCTGTGCGGCTGCGGCGAGCTGGGCAAGGAAGTGGTGATCGAGTTGCAGCGCCTGGGCGTCGAGGTGATCGCCGTGGATCGCTACGCCAATGCTCCGGCCATGCAGGTCGCGCACCGCAGCCATGTGATCAACATGCTCGATGGGGTTGCCCTGCGTGCGGTGATCGAGGCGGAGCAGCCGCATTACATCGTCCCCGAGATCGAAGCCATCGCCACCGCCACCCTGGTCGAGCTGGAAAGCGAGGGTTTCAACGTGGTGCCCACCGCCCGCGCCACCCAGCTGACCATGAACCGCGAAGGCATCCGCCGCCTGGCTGCCGAAGAGCTGGACCTGCCGACCTCGCCGTACCATTTCGCCGATACCTTCGAGGACTACAGCAAGGCGGTCGCCGACCTGGGCTACCCCTGCGTGGTCAAGCCGGTGATGAGTTCGTCGGGCAAGGGCCAGAGCCTGCTGCGCAGCGCCGATGACCTGCGCAAGGCCTGGGACTATGCCCAGGAGGGCGGTCGTGCCGGCAAGGGCCGGGTGATCATCGAGGGTTTCATCGACTTCGAGTACGAAATCACCCTGCTGACCGTGCGCCATGTCGGCGGCACTACCTTCCTCGCCCCGGTCGGTCATCGTCAGGAGAAGGGCGACTACCAGGAGTCCTGGCAGCCACAGGCCATGAGCCCGAAGGCACTGGCCGAGTCGCAGCGGGTGGCCCAGGCGGTCACCGACGCCCTGGGCGGGCGTGGCCTGTTTGGCGTGGAACTGTTCGTCAAGGGCGACCAGGTGTGGTTCAGCGAAGTATCGCCGCGCCCGCACGACACCGGCCTGGTGACCCTGATTTCCCAAGACCTGTCGCAGTTCGCCCTGCATGCCCGGGCCATTCTTGGCCTGCCGATCCCGGTGGTGCGCCAGTTCGGTCCATCGGCCTCGGCGGTGATCCTGCCTGAAGGCCAGTCGCAGCAGACCCGCTTCGCCAACCTCGGTGCGGCGCTGAGCGAACCGGACACCGCCATCCGCCTGTTCGGCAAGCCCGAAATCAATGGCACGCGCCGCATGGGTGTGTGCCTGGCGCGCGACGAGTCGGTCGAGGCCGCGCGGGCCAAGGCGACCCGCGCTTCGCAGGCGGTCAAGGTCGAGTTCTGATCTGATGCTGCTGGGGGCGCTTCGCGCCCCTTTCGCGAAGGCCGCTGCACAGGGATCGCATAACCCTTGTAGGAGCGGCCTTGTGTCGCGATCGGGCTGCAAAGCAGCCCCAGGGGTCAAAGCGCGGTATCACGGGTCTCTTTAAGGCACAGCACGGCAATCAGGCTGATCACCGCCGCCACCGACACATACCCCCCCACCCAGCTCAACCCGCCCATGCTCACCAGCTTCTGGGCAAAGAACGGTGCCGCCGAGGCGCCGACGATACCGCCCAGGTTGTACGCCGCCGAGGCACCGGTGTAGCGCACATGGGTCGGGAACAGCTCCGGCAGCAACGCGCCCATGGGCGCGAAGGTCACCCCCATCAGGAACAGCTCGATCGCCAGGAACAGCGCCACGCCGGTGGTCGAACCCGAAGTCAGCAACGGCTCCATGGTAAAGCCCGAGGCGATCGCCAGCAGGCCGCCGACGATCAGCACTGGCTTGCGCCCGTAACGGTCGCTGAGCCAGGCCGACAGCGGCGTGGCCAGGGCCATGAAGACCACGGCGAAGCACAGCAGGCCGAGGAAGGTCTCGCGGCTGTAGCCCAGGGTCGACACCCCGTAGCTCAGCGAAAACACCGTGGAAATGTAGAACAGCGCGTAGCACACCACCATTGCCGCGGCGCCGAGCAAGGTCGGCAGCCAGTAGCGGGCGAACAGGTCGACCACGGGCATCTTCACCCGTTCATGACGAGCCACCGCCTTGGCGAACACCGGGCTTTCCTCCAGTTTCAGGCGCACATACAGCCCCACCAGCACCAACGCGGCGCTGAGCAGGAACGGCACGCGCCAGCCCCATTCACGGAACTGCTCGTCGCTGAGCACCAGCGCCAAGGTCAGGAACAGGCCATTGGCGGCGAGAAAGCCGATCGAAGGGCCGAGCTGCGGGAACATGCCGAACCAGGCGCGCTTGCCCTCGGGGGCGTTCTCGGTGGCCAGCAGCGCCGCGCCACCCCACTCGCCACCCAGCCCCAGGCCCTGGCCGAAGCGCAGCAGGCAGAGCAGGATCGGCGCCCATACGCCGATGCTGTCGTAGCCGGGCAGCACGCCGATCAGCGTGGTGGACACGCCCATCAGCAGCAGCGAGGCCACCAGGGTCGACTTGCGCCCGATGCGGTCGCCGAAGTGGCCGAACAGCGCCGAGCCCAGGGGCCGGGCGAGGAAGGCGATGCCGAAGGTGAGGAACGCCGCGAGCATCTGCGCGGTGCCGGAGCCGGAGGGGAAGAACACTGGGCCGATCACCAGCGCGGCGGCAGTGGCGTAGACATAGAAATCGTAGAACTCGATGGCGGTGCCGATGAAGCTGGCGGTGGCCACCCGGGCAGGCGAGTTGGCCGGGGCCGTCGTGGCAGGTTCGGCGTAAGTGCTGCTGGTAGTCATGCGAAGGTCCCTGACAGTCGTTGCTCCATGGGGCATGGCCCATGTGCAGGCACACGGGAGCCGGAGCGAATTGTTATGAGTCGCGTGACTGACGATAGCCCAGGGGATAGGTGGGAGCGGGCGCTGTTCGGGGTGTTGAAGCAGGGCCGCGGGGCGTGTCAGTGATGCGCGCTGGCCGTGGAGCGCCGGGTGCGGGTAGCAG
The DNA here is from genome assembly GCF_024126635.1 of Pseudomonas sp. VA159-2. NCBI lineage: Bacteria > Pseudomonadati > Pseudomonadota > Gammaproteobacteria > Pseudomonadales > Pseudomonadaceae > Pseudomonas > Pseudomonas sp. VA159-2. The sequence continues at coordinate 52,019 of NZ_JAMYBV010000024.1, forward strand.
GCGGGACGGCAGGGCTGGGTAAGCGTGGCTCGAGTATAGCTATCGAGCCACTGTCCAGACTAGTACCTTGCTTGCACAATTATCCTCGGTTTCGAGGATTTCTAGCCGATATCTGCCAATTTTCAGGCAAACCGCGCTGGCGGGGATGCTTTCCAGGGCTTCGGTGACCAGGCCGTTCAGGGTCTTCGGGCCGCCATCGCAGGGCAGGTGCCAGCCCAGCGTCCGGTTGATTTCCCGTAGCGAGGCGGTGCCTTCGATGATGAAGCGGCCATCCACCTGGGGATGGACGTGGGGGTTGTCCAGGCTCTGTTCGTCCTCGAACTCGCCAACGATTTCCTCGAGGATGTCCTCCAGGGTGACGATGCCCAGTACCTCGCCGTACTCGTCCACCACCACGCCCAGGCGCCGTTGCTGCTTGTGGAAATTCAGCAACTGCAGGTGCAGCGGGGTGCTCTCGGGCACGAAGTAGGGTTCGTAGCAGGCCGCCCGCAGGGTGTCCGGGGTCAGCTCGGCGCGTGGCAGCAAGTGGCTGATCAGCTTGGTGTTGAGTACCGCTTCGACCTGGTTGATGTCGCTGTGGTAGACCGGCAGGCGGGTATGGCGGCTGACGATCAACTGCTCGACGATGCGCTCGATGGGCTCGTCGAGGTTGATGCCGTCGACTTCGTTGCGCGGCACCAGAATGTCGTTGACGGTGATCTTGTCCAGCGCCTGCAAGCCTTCGAGCAGGCCGTGGCGGCCGTTGTCAATGGGCGCGTCCTCGTCGTAGGGCACCTCCTGCTGCGGGTGCAGGGCCACGGCGGTGGCCTGCACGCGGAACGGACGCAGGATCAGCCGGGCGCCGCCGTCGAGCACGCCACCGAAGGGTTGCAGCAGGGCCAGTGGCAGCTTGAGCAGGCTGGCGCCGAGGCTGAGGAAAGCCTGCGGGCTGCGCCGGGCCAGGCGTCGCGGCAGGTACTCGGTGAGCACCAGCAGGCCCAGCGTGGCGCCCAGGCCGGCCAGCCAGAAACCGTGTTCACCGTTCAGGCGCTGGCCAATCAGGCAGGCCAGGCCCAGCACCAGCAGCTTGCCGAGGCTGGCGCCGAGTACCAGGCCCTGGCTGGGCAGGGCAGGCTCGCCATGGCCATTGAGCTGCTGGCGGGCGGCGTCCACCGCGGTGAACAGCGCCGACCACAACAGCGCCAGTGCGATGATGCCGAGCAGCGGGGCGTACGGCAGGCTGTCCATGGCGGGTCGTCAGATATGCAGGATGAATTCGCGGACCAGCTTGCTGCCGAAATAGGCCAGCATCAGCAGGCAGAAGCCGGCCAGGGTCCAGCGGATGGCCTTGTGGCCACGCCAGCCGAGGCGGGTGCGGCCCCACAGCAGCACGCTGAACACCACCCAGGCCACGCAGGCCAGCAGGGTCTTGTGCACCAGGTGCTGGGCGAACAGGTTGTCGAGGAACAGCCAGCCGGAGACCAGCGACAGCGACAGCAGGCCCCAGCCGGCCCACAGGAAGCCGAACAGCAGGCTCTCCATGGTCTGCAGCGGTGGGAAGTTGCGGATCATCCCGGACGGGTGCTTGTTCTTCAGCTGACGGTCCTGCAGCAACAGCAGCAGCGCCTGGAACACGGCGATGGTGAACAGCCCATAGGCCAGGATCGACAGCAGGATATGCGCGAGGATGCCGGGCTCTTCGTTGATCAACGGCACCGTGCCGGGCGGGGCGAACTGTGCCAGCAGCGCGGTGACCGCGCCGAGCGGGAACAACAGCACCAGCAGGTTTTCCACCGGAATGCTCAGGCAGGCGATCAGGGTCAGGCCGATGACCGCCGCGGCGATCAGGCTGGCGGCGCTAAAGAAGTCCAGGCTCAGGCCCAGCGGGGTGATCAGCTGGAAGAACAGGGCACCGCCCTGGGCGATCACCGCCAGGGCGCCGAGCACGCCGAGCAGCCGTTTGTCGGCACGGCTGCCACGGGCCAGGCCGGTGGCCTGGTAGACGGTCGCGGCCAGATAAAGGAAGGCGGCGAGCAGATTGGGGATGAGGCTGGGTGAAGAGAACATAAGTCCTGGCAGGCGAGCCCTAAAGGGACGGAGTTTGGCATAGAACGCGGTGGGCAAGGAAGACTGCGTATCAATCGCGTGGCAAGCGGCCGGTGGTCCAGCGCGAGGTGTGCGTCGCCGGCAGTCTCCGCTATAATCGCCGCCTTGCTGTGCCCGGTGCGTGTGCATGTTCCCCCGGGCACCTGAACAACCTCGGCTTCACTGGGCCTGTAAGGATCACCATGTTCGAAAACCTGACCGACCGCCTGTCACAGACGCTGCGCCATGTCACCGGCAAGGCCAAGCTGACCGAAGACAACATCAAGGACACGCTGCGCGAAGTGCGCATGGCCCTGCTCGAGGCCGACGTCGCCCTGCCGGTGGTCAAGGATTTCGTCAACAGCATCAAGGAACGCGCGGTTGGCACCGAGGTGTCGCGCAGCCTGACCCCGGGCCAGGCCTTCGTCAAGATCGTCCAGGCCGAGCTGGAAAGCCTGATGGGCGCGGCCAACGAAGAGCTGACGCTCAACGCCGCGCCGCCTGCCGTGGTGCTGATGGCCGGTCTGCAAGGTGCGGGTAAGACCACCACCGCCGGCAAGCTGGCGCGCCACCTCAAGGAGCGCAAGAAGAAGAGCGTGATGGTGGTGTCCGCCGACGTTTATCGCCCGGCGGCGATCAAGCAGCTCGAGACCCTGGCCAACGACATCGGCGTGACCTTCTTCCCGTCCGACATCAGCCAGAAACCGGTGGCCATCGCCGAGGCGGCGATCCGCGAAGCCAAGCTCAAGTTCATCGACGTGGTGATCGTCGACACCGCCGGTCGCCTGCATGTCGATGCCGACATGATGGACGAGATCAAGGCCCTGCACGCTGCGGTCAAGCCGATCGAAACCCTGTTCGTGGTCGACGCCATGACCGGCCAGGACGCCGCCAACACCGCCAAGGCCTTCGGCGATGCGCTGCCGTTGACCGGCGTGGTGCTGACCAAGGTCGACGGTGACGCCCGTGGCGGTGCCGCGCTGTCGGTGCGTGCCATTACCGGCAAGCCGATCAAGTTCATCGGTATGGGCGAGAAGACCGAGGCCCTCGAGCCGTTCCACCCCGACCGCATCGCCTCGCGCATTCTCGGCATGGGCGATGTGCTCAGCCTGATCGAGCAGGCCGAGCAGAACATCGACAAGGCCAAGGCCGACAAGCTGGCCAAGAAGCTGAAGAAGGGCAAGGGCTTCGACCTTGAAGACTTCCGCGACCAGCTGCAGCAGATGAAGAACATGGGCGGCCTCGGCGGCCTGATGGACAAGCTGCCCAGCATCGGCGGCGTCAACCTGTCGCAGATGGGCAATGCCCAGGGCGCGGCCGAGAAGCAGTTCAAGCAGATGGAGGCGATCATCAACTCCATGACCCCTGCCGAGCGCCGCGACCCCGACCTGATCAGCGGTTCACGCAAGCGCCGCATCGCCTTGGGTTCCGGCACCCAGGTGCAGGACATCGGGCGGCTGATCAAGCAGCACAAGCAGATGCAGAAGATGATGAAGAAATTCTCCGCCAAAGGCGGCATGGCCAAGATGATGCGCGGCCTGGGTGGGATGCTGCCAGGCGGCGGCATGCCGAAGCTGTAAACCAATCCGGCCGGCTTCCTTGTCAAGAGGAGGCAGGCCAGACCCCGCTTTGGCGGGTACATGGTCGCCATCCGGCGGCTTAAACCGGCAGAATTGAACGGTGGGCCCAGGGCTTGCCGAAAAAGGCATTTGCAAATGTCCGTGTATTCCCCGAGAATATGCGGCCTTTTGGGCACCCGTGTGCCCATTGGGCATTCAGTTTTGCAGCACCGACTATAGGAACGATGTTCACATGGTAACCATTCGTCTGGCCCGTGGCGGCTCGAAAAAGCGCCCATTCTACCACCTGACCGTGACCAACTCGCGTAACGCCCGTGACGGCCGTTTCGTTGAGCGCGTTGGCTTCTTCAACCCGATCGCATCGGGCGCCGAAGTCAAGCTGTCGGTCAACCAAGAGCGCGTCACCTACTGGCTGAGCCAGGGCGCACAGCCGTCTGAGCGCGTTGCTCAGCTGCTGAAGGAAGCTGCCAAGGCCGCAGCCTGAGCAGTATGAACGCGACGCCAGAAAAGGCTGACGACCTGATCGTCGTTGGCAAGATTTTTTCGGTTCACGGCGTTCGCGGCGAGGTGAAGGTGTACTCCTTTACCGATCCGATTGAAAACCTGTTGGATTATCCGCGCTGGACGCTTCGGCACGAAGGCAAGGTAAAGCAGGTCGAGCTGGTCAGCGGTCGTGGCTCCCAAAAGGGCCTGGTCGTGAAGCTCAAAGGCCTCGATGATCGTGATGAAGCCCGTCTTCTGAGCGGCTTCGAAATCTGCATCCCGCGGAGCCTTTTGCCCAACCTGGCAGCCGACGAGTACTACTGGTACCAGTTGGTGGGCCTGAAGGTCATCAATCAGGACGAACAACTGTTCGGCACGATCGATCACCTGTTGGAGACCGGCGCGAACGATGTAATGGTGGTCAAGCCCTGCGCAGGCAGCCTGGATGATCGCGAGCGTCTGTTGCCCTATACGGCGCAATGCGTGCTCGGTATCGACCTGGAAGCAGGCGTGATGCGGGTTGAGTGGGACGCGGACTTCTAAACGATGGGTAACCTTCGCGTAGACGTCATCACGTTGTTCCCCGAGATGTTCTCGGCCATCACGGAGTACGGCATTACCAGCCGCGCGGTGAAACAGGGGTTGCTGCAAGTGACCTGCTGGAATCCGCGGGACTACACCACAGATCGCCACCACACCGTGGATGATCGGCCGTTTGGCGGTGGTCCGGGCATGGTGATGAAGATCAAGCCTCTGGAAGACGCCCTGGTTAGCGCCAGGCAGGCGACCGGAGCATCGGCAAAGGTGATCTACCTTTCGCCACAAGGCCGCAAGCTGACCCAGCAGGCGGTCAAAGGCCTGGCCGAACAGGAATCGTTGATCCTGATCGCCGGTCGTTATGAAGGCATCGACGAGCGTTTTATCGAGGCTCATGTCGATGAGGAGTGGTCGATTGGCGACTATGTGCTTTCCGGTGGCGAGCTACCGGCCATGGTACTGATCGATGCGGTTACGCGGCTGCTGCCCGGAGCTTTAGGGCATGTGGACTCGGCGGAGGAAGACTCTTTCACCGACGGTCTGCTTGATTGCCCGCACTACACCCGACCTGAGGTGTATGCGGATCAGCGTGTTCCCGACGTGTTGCTAAGTGGCAACCATGCACATATCCGGCGTTGGCGGATGAAGCAGTCCCTTGGTAGGACCTTCGAACGACGTGCCGATCTTCTGGAAAGTCGCTCGCTTTCTGGAGAAGAGAAGAAGCTGCTCGAGGAATACCTCCGCGAGCGGGACGATAGTTAACGTATCGATGGTGGATCGAGTATCCATCTTAGGAGCACAGCATGACCAACAAGATCATCCAGCAGCTCGAAGCCGAGCAGATGAGCAAAGAGATCCCGACCTTCGCACCAGGCGACACCGTTGTCGTCCAGGTTAAAGTGAAGGAAGGCGACCGCTCGCGTCTGCAGGCGTTCGAAGGCGTCGTTATCGCCAAGCGTAACCGCGGTCTGAACAGCGCCTTCACCGTGCGCAAGATCTCCAGCGGCGTTGGCGTAGAGCGTACCTTCCAGACCTACAGCCCGCAGATCGACAGCCTGGCCGTGAAACGTCGTGGTGACGTGCGTAAAGCCAAGCTGTACTACCTGCGCGACCTGTCCGGCAAAGCCGCTCGCATCAAGGAAAAACTGTCCTGAGTACAGTTTGCCTGGTGGCCTGAGGCCCCTTGCGAGAAAAAAGCAGCCTTCGGGCTGCTTTTTTGCATTTTGAATTCTGCCCTTGCGAAGTAACCCGGTGATGACAGACAGAGACCAGGAAATCCAGCGCCGCACCGAGCTGTCGGTGACCCGCGTGACCAAGGCGGTGTTCCCCAACACCACCAACCACCACAACACCCTGTTCGGCGGCACGGCGCTGGCGTGGATGGATGAAGTGTCGTTCATCGCCGCCACCCGGTTTTGCCGCCTGCCTCTGGTGACCGTGTCCACCGACCGTATCGACTTCAAGCACCCGATCCCGGCCGGTTCGATCGTCGAGCTGGTGGGCAGTGTGGTCAAGGTGGGTAATACCAGCTTGCAGGTGCAGGTGGACGTGTTCGTCGAGAACATGTATCTGGATGGCCGCGAACGTGCCATTCATGGTGTGTTCAGTTTCGTCGCCATCGACGAAGACAAGCGCCCGGTACCGGTGCTGCCGGCCGCCTGACGTTTCGACCGTTTGCAGGAGCCGGCTTGCCGGCGAACACCGGTGCAGCCGGTGCCATCCACCGCGGTGCCTGGTTCACCAGCAAGCTGGCTACAGGTTGGGCTCCGGCTCCACCAGCGCCACCAGCGTCCAACCCGGTTGAGGCTTGAGCGGGTTTTCCGGGCAGGCCACATGCACCCAGCCTTGGTTGTCGCGGGCGAACAGCAAGGTCGCGCGGTCGCCATGCAGTTGTTGGTAGTCCGCCCAGGTAAATGCCTCGGTCAGTGTGGTGCTGTACAGCTCGGCCCCCTGGTTCAGCAGCTTGGCCAGTTGCCCGTAGGTCATGGGGCTCGACCCGAGCAATTGCCCGCGGTGTTCCTCACTGGCCCGGTGCTTGTCGCTGCGTTGCTTCTCAAGACCACTGGCCAGCACGAACAGCCGGCCGTGGCCGAAATCATGGCGAAAGCGGGCGCAGGCCAGCGCATTGATTTCCCCGGCCGGCGATAGCCCCAGCAGGTGGCCGAGCCCGACCAGGTCAAGGTGGGCATCGGCATGCTGGGAGGCCGGGTTGCCGAAGTAGGTGGGCAGGTTCTCCATGCGCGCGGCACGGATGTTCTCCCAGCTCGAATCGGTCAGCAGCACCCGGCAGCCGAGTTGTTGCAGCGCCTTGGCGATAGCGCGCGCGGGTGGGTTGGCCCCCACGACGAGAAACCCGCTGGGCGCCGGCTCGGCGACCTTGAGCAAGCGCGCCAGTGGCCTTGCCGTGGCGCTTTGCAGCACCACGGTGCCGATGATCACGGCGAAGGTCAGTGGCACCAGCAGCAGGGCGCCTTGGTGGCCGGCTTCGTCCAGGCGGATGGCAAAGATCGCCGACACCGCCGCGGCGACGATGCCCCGTGGCGCAATCCAGGCCAAAAGTGCGCGCTCGCGCCAGTTCAAGGGAGAACCCAGGGTCGACAGCCAGACGTTCAGCGGTCGCGCCAGCAACTGGATCACCAGCAGCAGTGCCAGTACCGCAGGGCCCAGGGCCAGCAGCGCATGCAGGTCGAGCCGCGCCGCCAGCAGGATGAATAGCCCGCTGATCAGCAGCACGCTGAGGTTTTCCTTGAAGTGCAGGATCTGCCGCACATCCACGCCGGGCATGTTGGCCAGCCACATGCCCATGACGGTGACCGCCAGCAGCCCCGACTCATGAACGATCTGGTTGGCGGCGATGAAGATGCCCAGTACCACCGCCAGCGAGGCGAGGTTGTGCAGGTATTCTGGCAGCCACTGCTCGCGCATCACCTGCCCCAGCAGCCAGCCACCGGCGGCGCCGAGCGCGCTGCCGCAGAAGATCACCCCGGCGAAGGTTGCCAGGCTCTGGCTCAGGCCATTGCCGGCGGCGCTGGCGATGATGAAGCTGTAGACCACCACCGCCAGCAGCGCGCCGATCGGGTCGATGACAATGCCTTCCCAGCGCAGGATGTTGGCAATCGCCGCCTTCGGGCGCACCACTCGCAGCATGGGAACGATCACCGTGGGCCCGGTGACCAAGGTCAGGGTGCCGAACAGGATTGCCAAGGGCCAATCGAAGCCCAGCAGCCAGTGGGTAGCGACGGCGATCACCAGCCAGGTGCTCAGCGCGCCGACGCTGACCAGGCGGTGTACCACGCTGCCGATCTCGCGCCACTGCGAGAGATGCAGGGTGAGGCTACCTTCGAACAGGATCAGTGCCACGGCCAGGGAGACCAGCGGCATCAGCAGCGGACCGAACAAGGCCTGGGGTTGTAACCACCCCAGGATGGGGCCTGCCAGGATGCCGCAGAGCAGCAGGAACAGGATCGCCGGCAATTTCAGGCGCCAGGCCAGCCATTGGCAGAGCAGCGCGGCCGCGCCGATGCCACCGACGCTCAAAAGAATCTGCTGTTCGTTCATGCGGGCTCCCTCTGCATGCCTGGTTATGAAAGACTAAGCGCCTTTTCGCCGTTTGCCATCGAGTCTTCATGCCAGCACTGGACCACCCTCTGATCGACCAGTTCCTCGACGCCCTCTGGCTGGAAAAAGGCCTGTCCGACAACACCCGCGCCTCCTACCGCAGCGACCTGGCGCTGTTCAACGGCTGGCTGCAGGAAAAGCACGTGCTGTTGCCCGATGCCGGCCGCGAGCTGATCCTCGACCACCTGGCCTGGCGCTTCGAGCAAGGCTACAAGCCGCGCTCCACGGCGCGGTTCCTCTCCGGTGTGCGCGGCTTCTACCGCTACCTGCTGCGCGAGCGGATGATCGCCGTCGACCCGACCCTGCAGGTCGACATGCCGCAACTTGGTCGGCCCTTGCCCAAGTCGTTGTCGGAAGCCGACGTCGAGGCCCTCCTGCAAGCCCCCGATCTGGGCGAGGCCATCGGCCAGCGCGACCGGGCCATGCTCGAGGTCTTGTATGCCTGTGGCCTGCGGGTGACCGAGCTGGTCAGCCTGACCCTCGACCAGGTCAACCTGCGCCAGGGCGTGCTGCGGGTGATGGGCAAGGGCAGCAAGGAGCGCCTGGTGCCGATGGGCGAGGAGGCCGTGGTATGGATCGAGCGCTACCTGCGCGGTGGTCGTGCCGAACTGCTCAATGGCCGCCCCAGTGATGTGCTGTTCCCCAGCCAGCGGGGCGAGCAGATGACCCGCCAGACCTTCTGGCACCGGATCAAGCACCACGCCCAGGTCGCCGGGATCGGCAAGGCGCTGTCGCCGCACACCCTGCGCCATGCCTTCGCCACCCATCTGCTCAACCATGGCGCCGACCTGCGCGTGGTGCAGATGCTGCTGGGCCATAGCGACCTGTCCACCACGCAGATTTACACCCACGTCGCCAAGGCTCGCCTGCAACAGCTGCACGCCCAGCACCATCCACGTGGATGAATGATTTTCATGTTCCGCCGACCGGTGCCTGAGGACCCCTACTGCGCCGGTCTGTTGTGGTAGGCTTGGACGGTTTGTTGCAAGGGCCTGTTTTTCGCCGCGCGCGATGCGCGAGCGATGCCACAACGGCCCCGTCCGCCTTCAGGAGTACCCCATGCGCGTGACCCAGATTTTCGCCGCCGCCGCCCTGGCGCTGGCCAGTACCTTTGCTGTCGCTGCCGCCAGCGACGCCAACGCCGGCGCCGAGCAGGCGATCCGCAAGTCGTTGCAGAACCTCGAGCTGGAAGTGCCGGTCGAGAGCGTTGCCAGCAGCCCGCTCAATGGCCTCTACGAGGTCAAGTTGCAGGGCGGGCGCGTGCTGTACGCCAGCGCCGATGGCCAGTTCGTGATGCAGGGCTACCTGTTCCAGATCCAGGACGGCAAGCCAGTCAACCTCACCGAGAAGACCGAGCGTGAAGGCGTCGCCAAGCTGATCAACGGCATCCCGAAAGGGGAGATGGTGGTCTATCCGGCCAAGGGCGAGACCAAGTCGCACATCACCGTGTTCACCGACACCACCTGCCCGTACTGCCACAAGCTGCACGCCGAAGTGCCCGAGCTCAACCGTCGCGGTATCGAGGTGCGCTATGTCGCCTTCCCGCGCCAGGGGCTGGGCTCGCCGGGTGACGAGCAGTTGCAGGCGGTCTGGTGTTCCAGCGACCGCCGCGCGGCGCTGGACAAGATGGTCGATGGCAAGGAAATCAAGGCCGCCAAGTGCGCCAACCCGGTCGGCAAGCAGTTCGCCCTGGGCCAGTCGATCGGGGTCAACGGCACGCCGGCGATCGTGCTCGAGAGCGGCCAGGTGATCCCGGGCTACCAGCCGGCGCCACAAGTGGCCAAGCTGGCCCTGGCGGGCCAGCAGCAAGCCGCCAAGTAATCAATTCAGTACGCCGTCGTCATGGGGTGACGGCATGTTTCACGGTCGGCGCAGGTGCCGGCCGTTCAATGGGGAGTTCACTGTGAATCCGGTCAAAGTAGGCATCTGTGGGTTGGGGACCGTCGGTGGCGGAACCTTCAATGTACTTCAGCGCAACGCCGAGGAGATTGCCCGCCGTGCCGGGCGCGGTATTGAAGTGGCACAGATTGCCATGCGCTCGCCGAACCCGAACTGCCAGATTACCGGTACCCCCATTACCGCTGATGTGTTCGACGTGGCGAGCAACCCCGAGATCGATATCGTCATCGAGCTGATCGGCGGCTATACCGTCGCCCGCGACCTGGTGCTCAAGGCCATCGACAACGGCAAGCACGTGGTCACCGCCAACAAGGCGCTGATCGCCGTGCATGGCAACGAGATCTTCGCCAAGGCCCGCGAGAAAGGTGTCATCGTCGCCTTCGAGGCAGCCGTGGCCGGCGGCATCCCGGTGATCAAGGCGATCCGTGAAGGCCTGTCGGCCAACCGCATCAACTGGCTGGCCGGGATCATCAACGGCACCGGCAATTTCATCCTCACCGAAATGCGTGACAAGGGCCGCGCCTTCCCCGACGTGCTGGCCGAAGCCCAGGCGCTGGGTTATGCCGAGGCCGACCCGACCTTCGACGTCGAAGGCATCGACGCGGCGCACAAGCTGACCATCCTGGCGTCCATCGCCTTCGGCATCCCGCTGCAGTTCGACAAGGCCTACACCGAGGGCATCACCCAGCTGACCACCGCCGACGTCAACTACGCCGAGGCCCTGGGCTACCGCATCAAGCACCTGGGCGTGGCCCGCCGCACCGCCGAGGGCATCGAGCTGCGCGTGCACCCGACACTGATCCCCAATGACCGCCTGATCGCCAACGTCAACGGCGTGATGAACGCGGTGATGGTCAACGGCGATGCCGCAGGCTCGACCCTGTACTACGGTGCCGGTGCCGGCATGGAGCCGACCGCCTCGTCGGTGGTCGCCGACCTGGTCGACGTGGTGCGCGCCATGACCTCGGACCCGGAGAACCGCGTGCCGCACCTGGCGTTCCAGCCAGACGCGCTGTCGGCCCATCCGATCCTGCCGATCGAGGCCTGCGAAAGCGCCTACTACCTGCGCATCCAGGCCAAGGACCACCCGGGCGTGCTCGCCCAGGTCGCCAGCATCCTCTCGGCGCGCGGCATCAACATCGAGTCGATCATGCAGAAGGAAGCCGAGGAGCAGGACGGCCTGGTGCCGATGATCCTGCTGACCCACCGGGTGGTCGAGCAGCGCATCGACGATGCCATCGTGGCCCTCGAAGCCCTGCAGGACGTGGTCGGCAAGGTCGTGCGGATTCGCGTCGAACAGCTCAATTAATCTCAGCGGCGGGCCGCCCGGGCGGCCCGCGCCCAGCATCGAAGGTTTGTCCCATGCGCTATATCAGTACCCGCGGCCAGGCTCCGGCCCTGAACTTCGAAGACGTCCTGCTGGCTGGCCTGGCCAGTGATGGCGGCCTGTACGTCCCCGAGAACCTGCCACGCTTCACCCAAGAAGAAATCGCCTCCTGGGCCGGCCTGCCGTACCACGAGCTGGCCTTCCGGGTGATGCGCCCGTTCGTCGAGGGCAGCATCGCCGATGCCGACTTCAAGAAGATCCTCGAAGAAACCTATGGCAACTTCGCCCACGCCGCGGTGGCACCGCTGCGCCAGCTCAACGGCAACGAGTGGGTGATGGAGCTGTTCCATGGCCCGACCCTGGCGTTCAAGGACTTCGCCCTGCAACTGCTCGGCCGCCTGCTCGACCATGTGCTGGTCAAGCGCGGCGAGCGCGTGGTGATCGTCGGCGCCACCAGTGGCGACACCGGCTCGGCTGCCATCGAAGGTTGCCGCCGTTGCGACAACGTCGACATCTTCATCCTGCACCCGCACCAGCGCGTGTCGGAAGTGCAGCGCCGGCAGATGACCACCATCCTCGGCGACAACATCCACAACATCGCCATCGAAGGCAACTTCGACGACTGCCAGGAGATGGTCAAGGCCAGCTTCGCCGACCAGTCGTTCCTCAAGGGCACCCGCCTGGTGGCGGTCAACTCGATCAACTGGGCGCGGATCATGGCCCAGATCGTCTACTACTTCCACGCGGCCCTGCAGCTGGGTGGCCCGGCCCGCTCGGTGGCGTTCTCGGTGCCGACCGGCAACTTCGGCGATATCTTCGCCGGCTACCTGGCGCGCAACATGGGCCTGCCGATCAGCCAGCTGGTGGTCGCGACCAACCGCAACGACATCCTGCACCGCTTCATGAGCGGCAACCAGTACGTCAAGGATGCCCTGCACCCGACCCTGTCGCCGTCGATGGACATCATGGTTTCGTCCAACTTCGAGCGCCTGCTGTTCGACCTGCACGGTCGCAATGGCGCGGCGGTAGCCCAGTTGATGGACACCTTCAAGCAGGGCGGCGGCTTCAGTGTCGAGCAGGATCGCTGGACCGAGGCGCGCAAGCTGTTCGATTCGCTGGCCGTGACCGACGCGCAGACCTGCGAGACCATCGCCGAAGTGTTCGCCAGCACCGGTGAGGTACTCGACCCGCATACCGCGATCGGCGTCAAGGCCGCCCGCGAGTGCCGCCGCAGCCTGGACACGCCGATGGTGGTGCTGGGCACCGCGCACCCGGTCAAGTTCCCCGAGGCGGTGGAACAGGCCGGCGTCGGCAAGGCCCTGGAACTGCCGGCCCACCTGAGCGACCTGTTCAGCCGTGAAGAGCGTTGCACGGTGCTGGCCAACGACCTGAAGACCGTGCAGGCCTTCGTCAGCCAGCATGGCAATCGCGGCAAGCCGCTGTAAGGCGCGCGGTCGTATTTATCCGTTGAGGGCCACGTGAGTGGCCCTTATCGTTTTCGGACATTTCCTATAGAACTACCCGCTGGCCTCTCCCTACAGTGATCGCCTGATTTTCACGGCGTATTGCCCAGGAGCCGGCCCATGCACAACCTTCATGTGCTTATCCATCAGACACGCCCCTTCCACCAGATCCGCCTGCACCAGGCTTTCAACGCCCAGGGGCTCTACAACGTCCGCTTGAGCGACGACGTGGGCGAGATCATCAGCGACCTGGCGCGCGGGCAGCGTGCCGACCTGCTGGTGCTCGACCATGGGATGGCGCGGCAGGACGCCTTGCCGTTGTTCGCGCGCCTGGCGGCCGTCGCTTCGACGCGCGCGCTACTGTTCGTCGGCCAGGCGCAAGCCGGTGCCAGCCTTGCCCATGAGGCGCGACGCCATGGCCTGCGGGTGCTGGTGGATGTGCCTTGGCCCAGGCTGGCCGTGGCCTTGGGCCGGGCGCTCGGTGGCCTGGCGCTGGGTGCGCAAAGGCCGCTGGCGAAACTGTCATGTTGACCGCGCATGCTCGCAGGATCGGGGCGGATGCGAACTTTCCATCACGCCCGACGGTCAGTTCTCACATGTCCCTAGCCAGCGAGTGATCCGGATGGAACGAATCTGCAGACTGCTCAACGATGCCCTGACTCCCTACCAGGCCGCGCTTGGCGCGCTCGATGCCGGCGGCAACCGGCAATTGACCCTGTATGACCCACACGGTGCGTTGATCCTGCGGCGTACGGTCTGTGCACGGCAGTTGCTGGAGCAGCAATTGCTGGTCGACCTGGTGGATGGCCTGCACCGTGATCTGCAGATTGTCGAAGGGCGTATACAGCCATGCGTGATCGCCGCGTTGCAGCATCGCCAGCAGCCCCAGGGAACCTTTGCCTGACGGCCAGATCAGACGCTTCAAGGGCCGCCTGACGATGCTTTGCTCCGGTATCGCCCAGGCTGCCATTGGAAGTCCCAAGGGCTTTCGCTTGACCCCGGTCGTCCTCCCCAGTGGCCGGGGTTTCTTTTTGCCTGCCTTGCTGGCGAAGCGGGCAACGCGGTGCGGCCAGAGCCTCAATGCCTGGGTTCGAAGAAATGCCGGGCCTGCTCGAGGTAGTCCTGCTGCAACGCCGGGTCCAACCAGCCGGCGTATAGCTCGGGGAGGTTGTGCTCACGCAGGTCGGGCAACAATTGATCGATGTGGGCAATGGCCTCTCGGCCCAGGGCGGTGTCCGAGCAGCCCACATGCAGGAACTGGTAGCGATCGACCCCACGGATCGGATGGAAGCTGTAGTCGTCCAGTGTGCCGCCCTGCTGCTGGATCAGGTAGCGCACCTCCGGCCAGTAGCCCAGCACCAGTTGCAGGCGCCCCAACTGCTGCATCTGCAGCAGGCTGGCGGTGGCATCGTTGCCGTAGTGGCGGCTGAAGGCGCTGTCGGGCAATTGGCGCAGCACTTGGTCAACCTGCACGCTGTAGCTGCGTTCGGCGACGATGCCGAGTTTCAGGTGAGTCTTGGCCAGTAAGCGCTGCAAGTCCACGTGTTCGCCATCGAGGAAGGGGGCGAGCAGCGGCTGGTCCTGCTTGCGGATCACCAGGCCGCTGCTGAGCACGCCCAGCGAGGGCTTGGAGAAGTGTACGTAGCGCGCTCGCTCAGGGGTCCACAGCAAGGTTGGATCACAGGTGAAGCTGGGCTCCTGGAGCATCTGGATGCCGCGTGCGCGGTTGACCCGGACAATGCGGTGGTCGTACTCGGGCATCTGTGCGATCAGTTGCGCCAGCAATTGGTCGATCACCCCGCGCCCTTGCGAGGGGCCTTCGAAGATGGTGAACGGCGGCAGGTCGCGCACCAGCCACAGCAGGCGTTCCTTGGCCTCGGCCATGTGCACGCTGGCAAGCAGCAGGCAGAGCAGGGCAGGCAGTTGCGCGATACGCATGGGCCAGGCCGCCGCGCGCTCAGAACACGCCGTCGGCGCGCAAGCGGGCGATGGCGGCGGCGTCGTAACCTAGGCCGGTGAGCAGCGCGTCGGTATGCTCACCCAGGGTCGGGCCGATCCATTCGGCAGAGCCCGGGGTGTCGGACAGCTTGGGCACGATACCGGGCATCTTGAACGGCTTGCCATCTGGCAGGCGGGCCTGGAGGAACATCTCGCGGGCGAGGAATTGCGGGTCGCCCAGCATGTCTTCGGCGCTGTAGATACGGCTGGCGGGCACCTGGGCGTCGTTGAGCGCCTGCATGACTTCGCTCAGCGGCAGGCTGTTGGCCCAGCGGTCGATCACGCCGTAGAGCTCGTCGCGGCGGGCATCGCGGCCGTCGTTGCTAGCCAGCGCGGCATCGTTGGCCAGGTCGTCACGGCCGATAGCCTGCATGAAGCGCTTGAAGATCGCGTCGCCGTTGGCGCCGATCTGCACGTGGCGACCATCGCGCGTGGTGTGGATGGACGAAGGCGTGATGCCGGGCATGATGTTGCCGGTGCGCTCGCGAATGAAGCCGAACACGTCGAACTCCGGGACCATGCTTTCCATCATGGCGAAGATCGCCTCGTACAACGCCACGTCCACCACCTGGCCCTGGCCGCCGTTGACCTCGCGATGACGCAGGGCCATCAGCGCGCCGATCACGCCCCACAGCGCGGCGATCGAGTCGCCGATGGAAATGCCTGTGCGCACCGGTGGGCGGTCCTCGAAGCCGGTGATGTAGCGCAGCCCGCCCATGGACTCGCCAACCGCGCCAAAGCCCGGCTGGTCTTTCATCGGCCCGGTCTGGCCGAAGCCCGACAGGCGCACCATGATCAGGCGCGGGTTGAGCGCATGCAGCACGTCCCAGCCCAGGCCGAGTTTCTCCAGCACGCCGGGGCGGAAGTTCTCGATCAGGATGTCGGCCTCGGCGAGCAGGCGCTTGAGCACTTCGCGGCCTTCTGGGTGCTTGAGGTTGAGGGTCAGCGACTGCTTGTTGCGCGCCTGGACGAACCACCACAGCGAGGTGCCCTCATACAACTTGCGCCATTTGCGCAGCGGGTCGCCGCCGTCAGGGGACTCGACCTTGATCACCTCGGCGCCGAATTCGGCGCAGATGCGCGAGGCGAACGGGCCGGCGATCAGGGTGCCGAGTTCAATGACTTTCAGGCCGGCGAGTGGCTTGCTGGGCGTGGGCATGGGGCATCCGTGGCGGCTGGGCGTGCGCAGGTTGTATCACAGCTCGGCAACGGCAGGTATACCGGCGTCGTCCGAACCGGCGCTATCGGTTAGACTGTGCGACTTTCCCCCGCAAGAAGCCCAGCGCCCATGGCCCAGCCGTCCACCACCTACAAGTTCGAACTGAATCTGACCGACCTCGACCGCAACGTGTACGAGAACGTCAAGCAGACCATCGCCCGTCACCCGTCGGAAACCGAAGAGCGCATGGCCGTGCGTCTGCTGGCCTATGCCCTGTGGTACAACGAAAACCTGGCGTTCGGCCGGGGCTTGTCGGATGTCGATGAAGCGGCGGTATGGGAAAAGAGCCTGGACGATCGCATCCTGCACTGGATCGAAGTCGGCCAGCCCGACGCCGATCGCCTGACCTGGTGTTCGCGCCGCACCGAACGCACCAGCCTGCTGGCCTATGGCAGCCTGCGGGTCTGGGAAACCAAGGTGCTCGGCGCGGTCAAGGGCCTGAAGAACCTCAACGTCGCCGCCGTGCCGCAAGAGGTGCTGGAGACCCTGGCCACTGATATGCCGCGTGCTATCAAGTGGGACGTGATGATCAGCGAAGGCACGGTGTTCGTCACCGACGACCGTGGCCAGCACGAAGTGCAATTGCAGTGGCTGCTCGGCGAGCGCGGCTGACCTGATTCACACCTGATCGACGAAGGCCCCATGCATATCGAACCCCGCCCCCTGCCATCGCCCCTGCCGTTGCTGGGCAACCTGCCACCGTTGCTGACCCGCTTGTATGCCGCCCGTGGCGTGCAGTCGGAGGCCGAACTGGACAAGAGCCTGGCGCGGCTGCTGCCGTACCAGCAGCTCAAGGGCATCGCGGCGGCGGTGGACCTGCTGGTCGAGGCCTTGGACCTGCGCCAGCGCATCCTCATCGTTGGCGACTTCGACGCCGACGGTGCCACGGCCAGCACCGTGGGCGTGCTTGGCCTGCGCCTGCTGGGCGCGGCCCATGTCGACTACCTGGTGCCCAACCGTTTCGAGTACGGCTATGGCTTGACCCCGGAGATCGTCGAGGTTGCCTTGCAGCGCCAGCCGCAGCTGTTGATCACCGTGGACAACGGTATTTCCAGTGTCGAGGGCGTGGCGGCGGCCAAGGCTGCGGGGCTCAAGGTGCTGGTCACCGACCACCACTTGCCGGGCGAGCAGTTGCCGGACGCGGACGCCATCGTCAATCCGAACCAGCCGGGCTGCGGCTTCCCGAGCAAGTCGCTGGCTGGAGTCGGGGTGATTTTCTATGTGCTGATGGCATTGCGCGCTCGCTTGCGCAGCCTGGGCCGCTACGAAACGCAGGCGCAGCCGAACATCGGCGAGTTGCTCGACCTGGTGGCCCTGGGCAGTGTCGCCGACGTGGTGCCGCTGGATGCCAACAACCGGATCCTTGTGCATCAGGGCCTGGAGCGTATCCGCGCCGGCCGTGCGCGGCCGGGGCTCAAGGCCATTCTCGAAGTGGCCCGGCGTGATCACCGGCGTATCACTTCCACCGACCTGGGCTTCATCCTCGGCCCTCGGCTCAATGCCGCAGGGCGGCTGGACGACATGAGCCTGGGCATCGAGTGCTTGCTGTGCGATGACGCGGCGCTGGCGCTGGACATGGCCCAGCAGCTCGATGGCCTGAACCAGGATCGCAAGTCCATCGAGCAGGGCATGCAGCGCGAGGCGCTGGCCCAGCTCAAGGACTTGCCGGTGGAGTCCATGCCTTACGGCCTGTGCCTGTTCGATGCGGATTGGCACCAGGGGGTGATCGGCATTCTGGCCTCACGCCTGAAGGAGCGTTACCACCGCCCGACCATTGCTTTCGCCGATGCAGGGGAGGGCATGCTCAAGGGGTCGGCGCGGTCGGTGGCGGGGCTGCATATTCGTGATGCGCTGGATGCGGTGGCGGCGCGGCACCCGGCGTTGATCAGCAAGTTTGGCGGGCATGCCATGGCGGCGGGTTTGTCGCTGCCGGCCGAGCATTTCCCGGCGTTTGCCGAGGCCTTCGACGAGGAGGTACGGCGCCAGTTGCGCGAAGAGGACCTGACTGGACGGTTGTTGTCGGATGGCACGTTGGCGGTGGAGGAGTTCCACCTGGACCTGGCGCGGGCCCTGCGCAATGCCGGGCCTTGGGGGCAGCACTTTCCCGAGCCGTTGTTCCATGGGGTGTTCCAGCTGGTCGAGCAGCGGGTCGTGGGGGAGCGGCACTTGAAGGTGGTGCTCAAGAGCGAGTGTGGCTCGGTGCGGCTGGATGGGATTGCCTTCGGGATCGACCGCGAGGTGTGGCCGAACCCTACCGTGCGTTGGGTGGAGTTGGCTTACAAGCTGGATGTGAATGAGTTTCGTGGGAATGAGAGTGTGCAGTTGATGATTGCGCATATGGAGGCGCGGTAGATCGCGTACCCTTTGTTTGTTGGTTTGTTGGTTTGTTGGTTTGTTGGTTTGTTGGTTTGTTGGTTTGTTTGTGTTTTGAAGGCTGTATGCGCATTCATTTATGATGTCGACGCATAGTCACCTTTCCGCCCTTACGGCGGGTAACTTTTTGAAGGATCTGTAGAGACCGGACACATGGTGGACACCTGTACGGAGACATGGTTGACACTTCCTGGCAGCCCCCTTTGCCAGGATTTTCGCCATGCC
>NZ_JAMYBV010000025.1:0-67224 GCF_024126635.1 Pseudomonas sp. VA159-2
GTTCGCCGGCAAGGCCGGCTCCTACGCCGATTACGGCCTGCAACACCCGTAGGAGCCAGCCTTGCTGGCGAACCAGGCGACGCGGTGGATGGCACCGGCTGCGCCGGTGTTCGCCGGCAAGCCGGCTCCTACGCCGATTACGGCCTGCAACACCCGTAGGAGCCAGCCTTGCTGGCGAACCCAGGCGACGCGGTGGATGGCACCGGCTGCGCCGGTGTTCGCCGGCAAGCCGGCTCCTCCGCCGATTACGGCCTGCAACACCCGTAGGAGCCAGCCTTGCTGGCGAACCAGGCGACGCGGTACATGGCACCGGCTACAGATCGAACCTATCCAGCTCCATGACTTTCACCCAGGCGGCGACAAAGTCCTTGGCGAATTTCTGCCCGCCGTCACTGCTGCCGTAGACCTCGCTGATGGCCCGCAACTGGGCGTGGGAGCCGAACACCAGATCGACCCGGCTGGCGGTCCACTTCAGCTGCCCGGTCTTGCGCTCGCGGCCCTCGAAGGTTTCGTTGTCCGCCGAGGTCGGCCGCCACTCCACGCCCATGTCCAGCAGGTTGCGGAAGAAGTCGTTGCTGAGCACCCCGACCTTGTCGGTGAACACGCCCTCCTTGCTGGCGCCATGGTTGGCGCCCAGCACCCGCAGACCACCGATCAGCACCACCAGCTCAGGCGCGGTCAGGGTCAACAACTGGGCCTTGTCCAGCAGCAGTTTCTCGGCCTTGACGCTGTAGCGCGCCTTGCTGAAGTTACGGAAACCGTCAGCCAGGGGTTCGAGCACGGCGAACGACTCGACATCGGTCTGCTCCTGCGAAGCATCCACCCGCCCCGGACGGAACGGCACGCCAAGGTCATGCCCGGCATCCTTGGCGGCTTTTTCCACCGCCGCGCTACCGGCCAGGACGATCAGGTCGGCCAGCGATACCTTGTTGCCACCCTCGGCGCGGATTTTTTCCAACGCCGTGAGCACCTTGTCCACGCCCTGGTTCGCGGCCCAGCCCTTTTGCGGCGCCAGGCGCAGGCGCGCGCCATTGGCCCCGCCGCGCTTGTCGGAACCGCGGAAGGTCGAGGCCGAGGCCCAGGCGGTGGACACCAGTTCCGCCACGCTCAGCCCCGCGGCCAGCACCTTGGCCTTCAACGCGGCGATGTCGGCCTCGCTAGGCTGCGGGCCGGCCTTGGGCAGCGGGTCTTGCCAGAGCAGTTCCTCGTTGGGCAGTTCCGGGCCGAGGTAGCGCGCCAACGGGCCCATGTCGCGGTGGATCAGCTTGTACCAGGCACGGGCGAAAGCGTCGGCCAGTTGCTCGGGGTTGTCCTTGAAGCGGCGGGCGATGGGTTCGTAGATCGGGTCGAAGCGCAGCGCCAGGTCGGAGGTGAGCATGGCCGGGGCATGGCGCTTGCTCGCATCGAAGGCGTCGGGTATCTGCCCGGCACCGGCCTCCGCCTTGGGCCGCCACTGATGGGCGCCGGCCGGGCTCTTGGTCAGCTCCCAGTCGAAATTGAACAGGTTCTGCAGGTATTCATTGCTCCAGCGCGTCGGCGTGGAAGTCCAGATCACTTCCAGGCCGCTGGTGATGGCATCGGCGCCCACGCCGCTACGCAATGCGTTTTTCCAGCCCAGACCCTGCTGCTCCAGGCCCGCGGCCTCCGGTTCGGCACCGACGTTGTCGGCGGGGCCTGCGCCGTGGGTCTTGCCAAAAGCGTGGCCACCGGCGATCAGCGCCACGGTTTCTTCGTCGTTCATGGCCATGCGGCCGAAGGTGTCACGGATGTCCTTGGCTGAAGCGACCGGGTCTGGGGTGCCGTCCGGGCCTTCCGGGTTCACGTAGATCAGGCCCATTTGCACCGCCGCCAGCGGATTCTCGAGGTTGCGCTCGCCGGCCAGGTTGCGGCTCTGCTCCTCGGGGCGCTTGGCAGGCTCGGCCACCAGGTCGCCCTGGCCGGCCGTCTCGGCCTTGCCATAGCGGGTGTCACCGCCCAGCCAGACCTTCTCCGAGCCCCAGTACACGTCCTCGTCCGGCTCCCACACGTCGGCACGCCCGCCGGAATAGCCGAACGTCTTGAAGCCCATGGACTCCAGGGCGACGTTGCCGGTGAGCACGATCAGGTCGGCCCAGGAGATCTTGTTGCCGTACTTCTGCTTGATCGGCCACAGCAGGCGCCGGGCCTTGTCCAGGCTGACGTTGTCGGGCCAGCTGTTGAGCGGGGCGAAGCGCTGCTGGCCAGAGCCTGCGCCGCCGCGCCCATCGCCGATACGGTAGGTGCCGGCGCTGTGCCAGGCCATGCGGATGAACAACGGGCCGTAGTGGCCGAAGTCGGCGGGCCACCAGTCCTGGGAGTCGGTCATCAAGGCGTTCAGGTCTCGTTTCAGGGCCTGGAAGTCGAGGCTCTTGAACGCCTTGGCGTAGTCGAAGCCCGGGTCCATGGGGTCGGACCTGGACGAATGCTGGTGGAGGATCTTCAGGTTGAGCTGGTCAGGCCACCAGTCACGGTTGCTGGTGCCGCCACCGGCGGTTTGATGGAACGGGCATTTCGATTCGTTGGCCATCTGCGTCTACCTTTGGGTCGGGTCTGTCCAGATTTCCGGGCGTTATTGTCGTTGCGCTGCCAGGTCTTGGAGCGGCCACGGCCAAGGCGTGAACCTGCTCCTCATCAGGGTTGGCCGGCGGCGCCAGGCGCTTGAGCGCAGCGGCTTTTCGCGGGACCAGCACAAAGACTAGCCGAGCCTGCCCAGAGGTCTAATAGACGCGCTGTTGCACAGCGATAGCCCGGCTCTTTCGCACACGGCAAACAGGCAATCGTCAACCGGGTTGCGCCGCACCGGCCGGCCAGGCTTGCCGTGGGGGCCAGCCTTGCTGGCGAACAGCCGCTCAGGCCACCACAGCTTGCAGGCGCTGCCACAACCGTTGCACATGCTCGCGCTCGGTCGGCAGCGCCCCGACCGACACCCGCACCATCCAGGCACCGTTCAACGTCGCCGGGGTGACGTAGGCCTCGCCCGATGCATTCAAGCGCTCAGCCCAGGCGCGGGTATGGCTATCCAACGCCTCACCGTCGACACCGGCTGGGCGATGACGAATACACAGGGTCTGCAGTTGCACCGGCGCCAGCAGCTCCCAATCGCCACTCGCCTCGACCTGCTCGGCCAGCCAGCGAGCATTGTCCAGGTCGCGCCGCAGGCGCTGCTGCAAGGCCTCGACGCCCTCGCTGCGCAGCATGAACCACAGTTTCAACGCACGGAACCGACGCCCCAGCGGGATGCCCCAGTCGCGCAGGTTCTTCACCTCGCCATCGACCGCCGATTGCAGGTAGCTGGGGTTGGTGCTCATCACCCGGATCAGGTGCTGTGGATCGCGCACGTAGTAGATCGAGCAATCGAACGCCACGCCCAGCCATTTGTGGGCATTGACCACCACCGAGTCGGCCAGCTCGATACCGTCCCACATCCAGCGGCATTCCGGGAGGATCATCGCGGAACCGGCCATGGCCGAATCCACATGCAGCCACAGCTGGTTGGCCTGGGCGACTTCACCGATCGCGCGCATCGGGTCCAATGCCGTGGTAGTGGTGGTACCGGTGGTGGCGACCACCGCGCAGGGCTGGTTGCCGGCGACCAGGTCCTGGGCGATGGCCGCCTCCAGCGCCTCGGGACGCATGGCAAACTGCTCGTCGGTGGCGATCAGGCGGATGTTGTCACGGCCAAAGCCCGCCAGCAGCGCCGCCTTGTCCACCGAGCTGTGGGCGTGGGCGCTGACGTAGACCACCAACGGCTTGCCCTGGCCCTGCAGGCCGCCACGCACCTGGGCATGGTCGGTGGCGCGCTCGCGGGCGCAGATCAGCGCCACCAGGGTGCTGGTCGAGGCGGTGTCCTGGATCACCCCGCTCCACTGGTCGCTGAGGCCCAGCAACTGGCGCAGCCAGTCGAGGGTGGTCTCCTCCAGCTCGCTCAGGGCCGGGCTGGACTGCCAGGACAGGCCGAGCACGCCCAGGCCGGTGCTGAGGAAGTCGCCCAGCACCGAGGACAGGGTGCCGTTGGAGGGGAAGTAGCCGTAGAAATCCGGGTGCTGCCAGTGCGACAGGCCGGGCATCACCAGCTTGTCGACGTCGGCGAGGATGGCCTCGAACGCCTCGCCCTGCTGTGGCGCGCCTGGCGGCAAGGCGGCCTTGAGGTAGCCGGGCTGGACCTGGGCCATGACCGGGCGCTCGCCGACGGTCTGGCGGTAGTCGGCGATCAGGTCGATCAGTTGGTGGCCGTACTGGCGGAATTGTTCGGGGGTCATATGCGCTCCTGGGCGGTGTCCGGTGCCCGCAGTCTAGGCGCCAGCCGGCTGGCGAATAACCCCGCTTCGCGCATAGCTGCTATGGCAAAGGCGCATGCCCGCCCTGCACACCGAACTGCGACTGGCGCCACACCTCGAACACCCGGTTGCGCAACCAGCGGTGCTCGGCCGACGCTTGCAGACGCTGGTGCCAGACCACCCAGTAGCGCTGGGTATGGCCGACGAAACCCAGTGGCCGCCAAGCCAGATGGTGCAGGCGCGCCAACTGCACGGCGATGTGCTCGGGCACCGTGGCCAGGGCCTGGCCATTGCCAATCACCTGCACCATGGCGCTGAAGAACGGCACCTGCAGGCTGATGCGCCGCTGCAGCCCCTGGGCGCGCAGGTGGCGATCGATGAAGCTGTCCTTGTCGCCGCCCCCGGATACCCGCACATGCTTGAAGGCCAGGTAGTCGTCCTGGCTCAGCGCGGCGCGCGCGCTCAACGGATGGTCATGGCGCATCAGGCACACCGCCCGGTCCTCGCCCAGCAGCCGGCCATGCAGGTTGGGCGGCGACTCGTCGAACAGCGTGGTGGCCAGGTCGATCTCGCCGCTGGCCAGCAAGGCGTACTGCCCGGCCTGCCAGGTGCGGTACTCCAGCGATACCCCCGGCGCCTCCTGCTCCAAGGCTTTCACCAGCTGCGGCAGCATGTGTTCGGCCACGTAGTCCGAGGCCGCCAGGCAGAAGCGGCGCTCGCAGCGCGCCGGGTCGAACGCCGCGGGCTGGCGCAGGGCGTTGAGCTCCTCCAGCACTTGGCGCAACGGTTCGACCAGCGCCTCGGCATGTTCGCTGAGCACATAGCCGCGGCCCTGGCGGACCAGCAACGGATCGGCGAAGGCCTCGCGCAGGCTGGCCAGTTGACGGCTCAGGGCCGACTGGCTGCACTCCAGGCGCTCGGCAGCGTGACTGAGGTTCTTCAGTTGCAGCAGGCAGTCGAGGGTGCGCAGGTGGGCGAGGCTGAGGGAGGCGAAGGTCGGGTGCATGGCCTAGGTCCGCAAATGATCGCGGGGCAAGCCCGCTCCCACAGACGCGCTGGGAGCGGGCTTGCCCCGCGAGGATGACGCGCGAATCAGTCGCTCAGGCCGACATAGACGTTCTGCACGTCATCGTTGTCGTCGATCGCCTCGAGGAAGGCCTCGACCTCGGCCAGGGCTTCGGCGCTCAGGCTGGCAGCGCTCACCGGGTTCTTCGGGGTGTAGCCGATCTTCGCCGAGGTGACGGTGAAGCCATGCTCGGGCAGGGCCTTCTGCACCGCGTCCAGGTCGGTGGTGTCGGTGATGAACAGGGTCGAGCCCTCTTCCGCGCCGGCTTCGAAGTCCTGGGCACCGGCCTCGATGGCTGCCATTTCCGCGTCGGCGTCGCCTTCCGGGGTGGCCTCGATCAGGCCGACATGGTTGAAGTCCCAGGCCACCGAGCCGCTGGCACCCAGCTGGCCCTTGCGGAACAGCACGCGGATCTGCGCCACGGTACGGTTGACGTTGTCGGTCAGGCACTCGACGATCAGCGGCACCTGGTGCGGGGCGAAGCCTTCGTAGCTGACCGCATGGTACTGCACGGCCTCGCCGTCCAGGCCGGCGCCTTTCTTGATGGCGCGTTCCAGGGTCTCACGGGTCATCGAGGCTTTCTTGGCCTGGACGATGGCCAGGCGCAGGCGCGGGTTCATGTCTGGATCGGCGCCAGACTTGGCGGCGATCTGGATCTCCTTGGCCAGCTTGCCCATGATCTTGCCTTTGGCGTTGGCCGCCGTTTCTCTATGCTTGGCTTTCCACTGTGCGCCCATATCGACTCTCTTTGTTTCAGCGGCCGGTTCAGGAAGCGACCGGCCAAAAAGTGGGGAGAGTTTATACGCCCTGCGCACCGGGTTCGACAAGAAATCGCACAACCCGCGCCCACCGGGGATGGCTCAGCCCTTGTCCGCCTTCCCCGCCGCCGCAGCGAACTTCGCCAGGCGCACGTCCAGCCGGCGCGGCCGCACGCCGCGGTCCTCGGCGCGCTCCTTGCGGCGGATGGCATTGCGCACCAGCAACGACCCCAGGTAGCGGATCGGCTCCGGCGGGAACTGCCCTAATGGTCCGGTGACCAGCGGCGAGCGGGTCCAGGAATTGTCCAGCCCCAGCGCCAGCGACGCGAGGATCTGCCCGCCCATGTGGCACGGCCCTACCCCGCTGCCCGAATAGCCAAAACCATAAAACACGTTGCCCTGGCCATCGAGCCGGCCAAAGAACGGCAAGCCGGTCACCGAGCGATCCGACGGCCCGTTCCAGCTCGCCGCCAGCGGCACCTCGGCCAGCGCGGGGAAGAACCCGGCCAGGCTTTCACGCAGCAGCGGCTGGTACGGCGATGGCTGGTCGAACACCGGCAGCATGCGCCCGCCGTAGGCGAAGGTGTTGCCACCCTTGCCAAGCATCAGCCGGCCATCGGAGGTGTTGTGGTAGTAGTGCACGAAGATCCGCGAGTCGAGCACGCTGACGCCGCTGTCCAGGCCAATCCGGCGCAGCAGCTCGGGGCACGGCTCGGTGATCACCATGTCGCTGGAGACGATCGCCACACTGCGCTCGAACTGCGGGAACGCCCGTGCCATCCAGGCGTTGAGGCCGAGCACCACGCGGTCGGCGCGAACGCTGCCGGCACGGGTGCGCACCCGCACCGGCGCACCATGCTCCAGGCCGGTCATCGCCGAGCTCTCGTGGATGCGCACGCCGCGCTGCAAGGCCACCCGCCGCAGCCCGCGTACCAGCAGCCCCGGCTGCAGCGTCGCCGCGGCCGGCGAATACCAGCCCTCCCGATGCCGTTCGGAGCCGGTCAGGCGCTGCACCTGCTCCAGCGCCAGGCGCCGGAACGAGTTGATGCCCTGTTGCTCCAGCGCGGCGATCACCGCGTCGGTGCCCCCGAGCTGGGCCTGGTTGGTGGCGGTGTAGAGGGTGCCGTCCATGCGGTAGTCGCAGCCGATGCCGTGGGCCGCGCAGAACTCGCCGATCGCAGCGATGCTGCGCTCGGACTCGCGCACCAGGCGCACCGCCTCGGCCACCCCGAACAGCCGCTCGAGGGTGAAGTACTTGGCCGACCAGGACAGCGCGCAGCCACCATTGCGCCCGCTGGCCCCGGCACCGCAGATGTCCGCCTCGAGCAGCAGCACCTCCAACTGCGGCGCCTGTTCCTTGATCATCAGCGCGGTCCACAGGCCGGTGTAGCCACCGCCGACGATGCACACATCGCAGCGCACCTCACCGGCAAGCGGCGGGCATGGCGCCTGGTCTTCCTGGTCCAGGGCCTGTTGCAGCCAGAAGGGTCTCATCGGTTTGGCTTTCCTTTAAGTACGCAATGGCTTGATTACCATGCCCGTGTTGGGGGCCACGTCGTTGGCCTGGGGCGTGCTGGCCGGGCGGCTGTTCCAGTGCGGCAGCAGCACCAGGGCAGAGAACAGCGCGGTGCCGGCGAAGATGATGAACACCGTGACGCTGTCGAAGTAGCCCGGCAGCAGGCCGCCGAGCACCGCGCCCACCGAGCCGCAGCCGTTGACGAAGCCGGCGGCGGTGGCACCGGCCTTGGCCGTGCCGAAGTCGATGGCGGCGGCGCCGCTGATCATCGAGTCCGGGCCATACAGGGTCAGGCCCATGACGAACAGCAGGGCCACCACCAGCAGCACGCTGGCGCTGTGCATCGCCGCCATGAAACCGGCCAGGGTCAAGGTGAGCAGCACCAGGCTGATCACGCAGGCCGGCATGCGCCGGGCACCGAACAGCTTGTCCGAAGCCAGGCCGATGAGGATCGGGCCAAGCAGCCCGGCCAGTTCGAAAGCCGTGGGGATGATCGCCGCGCCGACCTTGCCCACCGAGGGCATCTGCTCGAAGACGATCACCGGCCCCCACAGCAGGATGGCGTAGCGCGCCGGCTTGAGCATGAAGTAGGCCAGGCCCAGGGTCAGCACCGTGCGGTTGCGCAGGATCTCGCGCAGCGGTGCCCAGACACTGCACAGGTTCGCCCCTGGAGCCATGCTCTGTGGCTCGGGCTCCACCGCCGGCAGGCCGACGTCCTCGGGCTTGTTGCGCTGGAAGATGAAGAACAGCACCGCCACCACGGCGACCACCACGGCGCTGGAGAAAAACGCCGCATGCCAGCTGCCGACCAGGGTGTAGGCCCACCAGCCGGCGAATGGCGAGGCGACCAGGCCGCCGAAGGCGTAGCACGAACTCCACAGCCCCAGTACCCGTCCACGCTGCGAGGCCGGGAAGAAACTGCCGATGTTCTTGCACAGCCCGGCCCAACCGGTGGACTGCGCCAGCCCCTGGACCAGCATGCAGGTGGCGAAGATCGGGAAGGTGGCGTAACTGCCCATCACCACCGCCGCCGCCGCCGAGATCAGCAGCCCGCCCAGCACCACCACCCGTGGCCCGAAGCGGTCGGCGAGCATGCCCCAGGTGAACTGGCCAACCGCGTAGGCGGCCAGGTAGATCGCGTCGAGGTTGGCCATGGCGGCCTTGTCCAGCATGAAGCCAGGGTCTTCGGCGATGCCCAGCTTGGCCACCGAAAAAGCCTTGCGAGTGAAGTAGAAGGCGGCGTACGCCAGCCAGGTGATGGCGAAGATCTGCATGCGCCAGCGTTTGATGGCGCCCAGGGATTGATTCATATGACTCTGACCTCTTGCTTGAGTGTGCCGGCAGAATGTGAAGAAACGCCTGTCTTGTTGTTGTGTTGCGCACTGCGTGACGGAGGGACGTCACTTGGTCAGATGGCGGGGTGCCGCCATGGCCGACAGGCCGCTGCTCGTGGCAGAGGCGTCGGGTTGAAACACATGGAAACAGCTGCTGACTGATAAATAAAATCGATTTATCGTATTTCACACATAAGCCGAACTTCTAATCGGAGCACTCGATGTCGGTCTCGCACGCTCAACTCAAGGCCTTTCACGCCGTTGCCGAACAGGGCAGCTTCACCCGTGCGGCGCAAAAGCTGTTCCTCACCCAGCCGGCGGTGTCCGACCAGGTGCGCAAGCTCGAGGAACGCTTCGGGGTGTTGCTGTTCCACCGCAACAAGCGTTCGGTGCAACTGACCGACCTGGGCGAGCGCCTGCTGGGGGTGACCCAACGCCTGTTCGCCTGCGAGACCGAGGCTGTGGAGTTGCTGCAGGACTCCCGGGCCTTGCACACCGGCAGCCTGACCTTGGCGGTGGATGCGCCGGTACATGTGCTGCCGCAGGTGGCGCGGTTCTGCCAGCGCTACCCGGGGATCCAGGTGAAGATCGAGACGGGCAACACCGATGAATCGCTGGCGCGGTTGTTCAGCTACCAGGCCGACCTGGCGCTGCTCGGGCGTGATGTCGATGACGAACGGCTGCACTGCGTGCCCATCCGGCGCGACCCGATGGTGGCGTTCGTCTCGCACCAGCATCCCTGGGCCAGCCGCGGCTCGATCAACCTGGCGGACCTGGACGACACGCCGTTGGTGCTGCGCGAGCCGGGGTCGGTGACGCGCCAGACCCTGGAAGAGGAAATGCAGCGAGCAGGGTTGCGGATTCGACCGGCGATCCAGGTCGAAGGCCGTGAAGCCGCGCGCGAGGCGGTGGTGGTGGGGATCGGCGTGGGGGTGGTCTCGGCGGCGGAGTTCGGGGCCGATGCGCGGGTGTGCGCGTTGCCGATTGTCGATTGCCAGCGGCATTTGACCGAAACGCTGGTTTGCCTGAGGGAGCAGCGGATGCGCCGGGTGGTGGCGACGTTTCTGGAGATGGTTTGAGAGGGTGGGCCCTCACCAAGACATGGCCCTTACCACCTCTACCGACACGATCATTGCAGCGACGCAAAGACCCGACTGCGTCGTTAAATATTATTGACCTAACCGCCTGCCAAACCCTTGCCGGCAAAGGCCCCGCCAGCCCCCAGCCCCCGAAAACCGCCGCCTTGGCGCCCCGCCACTCGTTTGACATATCGAACGGCTCTGGCAAGCTATGAGCCAGGCCCCGACCGACATCGCCCGCCAGGCGAGCCGGCAGTGCTCGGGGCTTCAGGCAGCACTCAAGGCCCCGGCCGTGCGCCTGCACAACAACGATAGGCATGACCTGTCCCAAGGTGACATATGTCCAACAGCAACATTGGCAACAAGCAACCTTCCCTGCGCAAACCCATCGTCCTGATGACCATGGGCAGCCAAGAGCGCAAAGGCCATGACTATCAGGTCATGACCCACAAATACATCACCCCGCTGGTCGATTTCGCAGGTTGCGTCCCAGTCCTGGTGCCCACCTGCTGCGGCGTCGAAGACCTCCAGACCTACCTCGACATGGCCGACGGCGTGTACCTGACCGGTGCCGGCAGCAATATCGACCCGGCCCTGTACGGCCAGGAAAACCAGACCCCAGGCAAAGGCCAGGACCAGAACCGCGACCTGTTCGACATTCCCCTGGTCAAGGCCGCGATCAAGCGCGGCCTGCCGATCTTCGGCATCTGCCGCGGCATGCAGGAAATCAACGTGGCCCTGGGCGGCGACATCTACCAGAAGGTCTACGCCGAGCCTGGCTTCAATGACCACCGGGAAAACCCCGAAGATCCGGTCGAGGTGCAATACGCCCAGGTGCATGGCGTGAAGATCAAGCCAGGCAGCTGGCTGCGCGAAACCCTGGGCAGCGACGAGATCCGCGTCAACTCGCTGCATGGTCAGGGCCTGCGCAACCTGGGTACCGGCATCGAGCCGATCGCACACGCCGAAGACGGCCTGGTCGAAGCCATCCACGCCCCGAGCCTGTCGCCCTTCCTGTTCGCGGTGCAGTGGCACCCAGAGTGGCAGGCAGCGAACAACCCTGACTCGATCAAGATGTTCCAGGCCTTTGGCGACGCCTGCCGCGCCCAGGTGCGCAAGTCCCAGGTCAAGCAGCACCAGGCTGCCTGAGCCAGTGAAGCTTCGTTAGCTTTGATCGCGGGGCGGCGCAAGGCCGCCCCCGTTTGCCACGGTCACCCTCTGCTGGTCCCAGAACACATCCCGTGGCAGACGGGCGGCGGGCTTGTGCCTGTCTCCGCGATCCTTTTTCCCGCATAAGACATACGACAACACCATTGGTTGGCCTCGCACCCTGTTCGCGCCGGACGTATCGCCCCCCTGTAGGAGCGGCCTTGTGTCGCGAAAGGGCCGCAGAGCGGCCCCGGCGATCTTGGCGTCCAGGCGTGAATCCTGGGGCCGCTGCGCAGCCCTTTCGCGACACAAGGCCGCTCCTACAGTGACCGGGGAAACTTCCCCTGCGCAAATTTCCTGATGCAGAGGGCTAGTCATGCCGGTAGTTGTACGATAACTTACCTCTAACCTTGGTTCCCCTCCCTCCAAGCGCCACAGGATGCCTACAACAATGAATCCACAAGAACTGCAATCCATCCTCTCCCACGGCCTGCTGTCGTTCCCCGTCACCGACTTCGACGCGGCCGGCGACTTCAACCCCGCCGGCTACATCAAGCGCCTGGAATGGCTCGCCCCCTACGGCGCCAGCGCGCTGTTCGCCGCCGGTGGCACCGGCGAGTTCTTCTCCCTGGCCGCCAGCGAGTACAGCCAGGTGATCAAGACCGCGGTCGACACCTGCGCCAGCTCGGTGCCGATCCTCGCCGGGGTCGGCGGCGCGACCCGCCAGGCCATCGAGTACGCCAAAGAGGCCGAGCGCCTGGGGGCCAAGGGCCTGCTGCTGCTGCCCCACTACCTCACCGAAGCCAGCCAGGACGGTGTCGCCGCCCATGTCGAGGCGGTGTGCAAGGCGGTCAAAATCGGCGTGGTGGTGTACAACCGCAACGTCTGCCGGCTCAACGCCGACCTGCTCGAACAGCTCGCCGAGCGTTGCCCCAACCTGATCGGCTACAAGGATGGCCTGGGTGATATCGAACTGATGGTGTCGATTCGTCGGCGCCTGGGCGAGCGCTTCAGCTACCTGGGTGGCTTGCCCACCGCCGAGGTGTATGCTGCGGCGTACAAGGCCCTGGGCGTGCCGGTGTACTCCTCGGCGGTGTTCAACTTCGTCCCCAGGACCGCGATGGACTTCTACCACGCCATCGCCCGCGACGACCACGCCACCGTGGCTCGCTTGATCGACGACTTCTTCCTGCCGTACCTGGACATCCGCAACCGCAAGGCCGGCTACGCCGTGAGCATCGTCAAGGCCGGGGCCAGGCTCGCTGGCTACGACGCAGGCCCGGTGCGCACGCCACTGACCGACCTGAGCGCGCAGGAGTACCAAATGCTCGCCGCGCTGATGGACAAGATGGGCCCGCAAACCCTGTAACACGGCCCGGGGCGCTTGCCGTACAGCGCCCCGGCCACGCGCCCTGCCCAGGCGCACCACACCCCAACGCCCCGCACAAAAATAACTAGTGGGAGTAACCAGCATGCAAGCGACGAAAAAGACGCATGTACGCTACCTGATCCTGTTGATGCTGTTCCTGGTGACCACCATCAACTACGCCGACCGCGCCACCATCGCCATCGCCGGCTCCAGCCTGCAGAAGGACCTGGGCATCGACGCGGTCACCCTCGGCTACATCTTCTCCGCCTTCGGCTGGGCCTACGTGGCCGGGCAGATCCCCGGCGGCTGGCTGCTCGACCGCTTCGGCTCGAAGAACGTCTACGCCTTCAGCATCTTCACCTGGTCGCTGTTCACCCTGCTGCAGGGCTTCGTCGGCGGCATGCCGGTGGCCTGGGCAGTGGTCACGCTGTTCGCCCTGCGCTTTCTGGTCGGCTTCGCCGAGGCGCCGTCGTTCCCCGGCAACGCCCGGATCGTCGCCGCCTGGTTCCCCACCCAGGAACGCGGCACCGCCTCGGCGATCTTCAACTCGGCGCAGTACTTCGCCACCGCGCTGTTCGCCCCGATCATGGGCTGGATCGTCTTCAGCTTTGGCTGGGAACACGTGTTCATCGTCATGGGCGCGTTGGGCATCCTGTTCTCGATGGTATGGCTCAAGACCCTCTACAACCCGCGCCAGCACCCGCGCATCAGCCCCGCCGAACTCGACCACATCGAACGCAACGGCGGCCTGGTGGACATGGACCAGAAGCGCGGCAACGACGGCCCGAAATGGGGCTACATCAAGCAGTTGCTGACCAGCCGCATGCTGCTGGGCGTCTACCTGGGCCAGTACTGCATCAACGCCATCACCTACTTCTTCCTCACCTGGTTCCCGGTGTACCTGGTGCAGGAGCGCGGCATGACCATCCTCAAGGCCGGCTTCATCGCCTCGCTGCCGGCGGTGTGCGGCTTCATCGGCGGCGTGCTCGGCGGCGTGCTGTCGGACTGGCTGCTGCGCCGTGGCAATTCGCTGACCTTCTCGCGCAAGCTGCCGATCGTCTGCGGCCTGCTGCTGTCCACCACCATGGTGTTCTGCAACTACGTCGAGGCCGAGTGGATGGTGGTCGGCTTCATGACCCTGGCGTTCTTCGGCAAGGGCATCGGCGCCCTGGGCTGGGCGGTGGTCGCCGACACCTCGCCCAAGCAGATCGCCGGCCTGTCGGGCGGGCTGTTCAACACCTTCGGCAACATCGCCTCGATCACCACGCCGATCGTCATCGGCTACATCATCAGCGCCACCGGCTCGTTCAAATGGGCCTTGGTGTATGTGGGCGCCAACGCCCTGGTGGCCGTGTTCAGCTACCTGGTGATCGTCGGGCCGATCAAGCGCATCGAGCTCAAGGAACCGCCCAAGGGTGAACCTGCGCCCCGCGCCGAACTGGCACGCCAGTAAGCCAAGCACAGCCGCGCCCCTTGCCGGGCGCGGCTCACAGAACCAAGCCTGAACGTAACGACAAGAAGGGCCTGACCATGCAGTTGATCGAACATTCCGCCTCGCCCCGCTATGTGCGCCTGCACGACGACGACAACGTCGTGGTGGTGGTCAATGACGGCGGCCTGGGCGAAGGCGCCCGCTTCGCCGACGGCCTGACCCTGGTCGAAGGCGTGCCGCAGAGCCACAAGGTGGCCACCCTCGATATCCAGCGTGGGCAACCGGTGCGCCGCTACGGCCAGGTCATCGGCTACGCCTTGCAGGACCTGCGCCAGGGCAGCTGGGTCAAGGAAGATCAACTACAGATGCCGGCCGCCCCCGCGCTCGACAGCCTGCCGCGCTGCAACGCCGTGCCTGCCGCCCTGCCGCCGCTGGAGGGGCTCAGCTTCGAGGGCTACCGCAACGCCGACGGTACCGTCGGCACCCGCAACATCCTGGGCATCACCACCACCGTGCAATGCGTGACCGGCGTGCTCGACCACGCGGTCAAGCGCATTCGCGAGGAACTGCTGCCCAAGTATCCCAACGTCGACGACGTGGTCGCCCTCACCCATAGCTACGGCTGCGGCGTGGCGATCAATGCCCGCGACGCCTACATCCCGATCCGCACCGTGCGCAACCTGGCGCGCAACCCCAACCTCGGCGGCGAGGCACTGGTGATCAGCCTGGGCTGCGAAAAGCTCCAGGCCGGCCAGGTGATGCACGCGGGCGACCCCTCGGTAGACCTGGCCGAGCCCTGGCTGTACCGCCTGCAGGACGCCTCGCTGGGCTTCGTCGAGATGATCGAGCAGATCATGGCCCTGGCTGAAACCCGCCTGAAAAAGCTCGACCAGCGCCGCCGCCAGACTGTACCGGC
Source organism: Pseudomonas sp. VA159-2 (assembly GCF_024126635.1). Taxonomy (NCBI): domain Bacteria; kingdom Pseudomonadati; phylum Pseudomonadota; class Gammaproteobacteria; order Pseudomonadales; family Pseudomonadaceae; genus Pseudomonas; species Pseudomonas sp. VA159-2. The sequence goes on from NZ_JAMYBV010000025.1 coordinate 14,915, forward strand.
CAGCGAGCTGATCCTCGGCATGCAGTGCGGCGGCAGCGATGCCTTCTCGGGCATCACCGCCAACCCGGCGCTGGGCTATGCCGCCGACCTGCTGGTGCGCGCCGGGGCCACGGTATTGTTCTCGGAAGTCACCGAAGTGCGCGATGCCATCTACATGCTTACCGCCCGCGCCGAAACCCCGGCAGTGGCCCAGGCGCTGGTACGCGAGATGGACTGGTACGACCGCTACCTGCAGCAAGGCGCCGCCGACCGCAGCGCCAATACCACCCCAGGCAACAAGAAAGGCGGCTTGTCGAACATCGTCGAGAAGGCCCTGGGCTCGATCGTCAAGTCCGGCAGTGGCGCCATCCAGGGCGTGCTCGGCCCGGGCGAGCGGGTGACGCGCAAGGGCCTGATCTTCTGCGCCACGCCGGCCAGCGACTTCGTCTGCGGCACCTTGCAGCTGGCCGCCGGGATGAACCTGCACGTGTTCACCACCGGCCGTGGCACCCCCTATGGCCTGGCCATGGCGCCGGTGGTCAAGGTGTGTACCCGCAGCGAACTGGCGCAGCGCTGGCCGGACCTGATCGACATCGACGCCGGGCGCATCGCCAGCGGCCGGGCGAGCATCGAGGAACTGGGCTGGGAGCTGCTGCGCTACTACCTCGACGTGGCCAGCGGCCGCCAACGGACCTGGGCCGAAAAACACCGGCTGCACAACGACATCACCTTGTTCAATCCAGCCCCCATTACCTGACGCCTTGCCCCTGCAGGAGCCGGCCTTGCCGGCGAACAGCGCCGCCAACCAAGCTGGCGCCTTCGCCGGCAAGGCCGGCTCCTACAGGCTTATTCCCTCGACAGGAGCATGTCTGATGCCTGAAATCCTCGGCCACAACTTCATCGCCGGCGCGCGCAGCGCCGCCGGCCCGCAACGCCTGCAAAGCCTCGATGCCAGCAGCGGCGAAGCCTTGCCCTACAGCTTCGCCCAGGCCACCGAAGGCGAAGTCGACCGCGCCGCGCGCGCCGCCGCCGACGCCTTCGGCGCCTATCGCCAATTGTCGCCGCTGCGCCGTGCCGAATTCCTCGAGGCCATCGCCGCCGAACTGGATGAGCTCGACGACCATTTCATCGCCATCGTCTGCCGCGAAACCGCCCTGCCCAGCGCCCGCATCCAGGGCGAACGCGGGCGCACCAGCGGGCAGATGCGCCTGTTCGCCCAGGTGCTGCGCCGCGGCGACTTCCTTGGCGCGCGCATCGACCTGGCGCTGCCCGAGCGCCAGCCACTGCCGCGGGTGGATATCCGCCAGATGCGCATCGGCGTGGGCCCGGTGGCGGTATTCGGCGCCAGCAACTTCCCCCTGGCGTTCTCCACCGCCGGAGGCGACACCGCCGCCGCCCTGGCCGCCGGCTGCCCGGTGGTGTTCAAGGCCCACAGCGGCCATATGGCCAGCGCCGACCTGGTCGCCTGCGCGATCCTGCGCGCCGCCGAGCGCACAGGCATGCCCAAGGGCGTGTTCAACATGGTCTTCGGCGGCGGGGTCGGCGAGTGGCTGGTCAAGCATCCGGCCATCCAGGCGGTCGGCTTCACCGGCTCGCTCAAGGGCGGCGATGCCTTGTGCCGCATGGCCGCCGAGCGAGCGCAGCCGATCCCGGTGTTCGCCGAAATGTCGAGCATCAACCCGGTGATCGTCCTGCCGGGGGCCCTGGCCAAGCGCGGCAGCGCCATCGCCCAGGAACTGGCAGGCTCGGTGTGCCTGGGTGGCGGTCAGTTCTGCACCAACCCGGGGATGGTCATCGGCCTGCGCTCGCAGGGCTTCAGCCAACTGCTGGACGCGCTCGGCCAACACCTGCAGCAACAGCCCGGGCAAACCCTGCTCAATGTCGGCGGCCTGCGCAGCTACAGCGCCGGCCTGGAACACCTGCAGGCGCATGCCGGCATCGCGCACCTGGCCGGCCAGCCACAAGCCGGCCAGCAGGCCCGCGCCCAGCTGTTCAAGGCTGATGCGCGGCTGCTGGTGGAATCCGATCCGCTGCTGCAGGAAGAAGTGTTCGGCCCTGCCACCGTGGCCGTCGAGGTCGCCGACCAGGATCAGTTGCGCGCCGCCCTGCTCGGCTTGCGCGGCCAGCTCACCGCCACGCTGATCGGCGAGCCGGACGACCTGCAGGCCTTCGCCTGGCTGGTGCCGTTGCTGGAGGAAAAGGTCGGACGCATCCTGGTCAACGGCTACCCGACCGGCGTCGAGGTGTGCGAGGCCATGGTCCATGGCGGGCCTTACCCGGCCACCTCCGATGCCCGCGGCACCTCGGTGGGCACCCTGGCGATCGACCGCTTCCTGCGGCCGGTGTGCTACCAGAACTACCCGCAGGCGCTGTTGCCCGAGGCCCTGCGTGACGGCAACCCGCTGGGCCTGCGGCGCTTGGTCAATGGCCAGTGGCGCGAGGGGGCGATCTGAACGCCCACTCGAGCGCGCCAACCCGGGCCCCGTAGGCGCCAGCCTTGCTGGCGCACCCGGCAACCGGGTGGCTGGCCGGCAACAGGGCTGGGCGATCGGCTACCGGACCCGAGCCGGCACAACGTGCATCAACCCTCTTGCGCCTCGGCCTCGGCATGGGCCTGGCGCAGCCGCTCGCGGCTGTTGCTCAGGTGCATGCGCATGGCCATCTTCGCCCCTTCGCTGTCACCCCGGGCGATGGCTTCGTAGATCGCCTCGTGCTCGTGCATCAACCGACTCATGTAATGGGCCTGGTCGTCATGGGCCAGGCGCGCCGAGTTGAGCCGGGTCCGCGGGATGATGCTGGTGCCCAGGTGATGGAGGATGTCGGCGAAGTAGTGATTGCCGCTGGCCTGGGCGATGCACAGGTGGAACTGGAAGTCCGCCGACACCGCGTCCGAGGCATGGGCCGCGCCTTCGTTGAGCTCGTCCAAAGCCGCGCGCATGCCCGCCAGTTGCTCGTCGCTGCGGCGCTGAGCGGCCAGGCCCGCGGACTCGATCTCCAGGGCAATGCGCAACTCCAGCACCGCCAGCACCTCGCGCAGGGTGACGATGGTCGCCGGGTCGATGCGAAAGCCTGCACCGCTCGGCGTGTCCAGCACGAAAGTGCCGATGCCGTGGCGGGTCTCCACCTGGCCGGCGGCCTGCAGCCGCGAGATGGCTTCGCGCACCACGGTGCGGCTGACCCCTTCCTCGGCCATGATCTGCGATTCGGTCGGCAGCTTGTCACCGCGCTTGAGCTGGCCGCTGCGAATGCGCTCGGTCAGCACCGTGACCAGTTCCTGCGCCAGGCTGCGTGGTTTGCGCCGGGTCCGTGCCTGTTGCTGCTGCTCTGTCATGCCCTGTGCATCTGGTTGCGAAAGACAGGCGTGATGATAGCGCAAGCAGTTGTACGATCACATACATCGTCGAGGGTTTTCACAGGCCTTGACGCACGCTGGATGGCGACTGCCCCAGCACTTGCCGATAGCGGCTCGAGAACGCGCTGGGGCTGTCGTAGCCCAGGTCCAGGGCGATCGCGGTCACCGCATCGCCCGCCGCCAAGCGGGTCACCGCGGCCATCAGGCAGGCCTGCTGGCGCCACTGGCCAAACGCCAGCCCGGTCTGCTCGCGAAAGCGCCGGCTGAAGGTCCGCGGGCTCATGTTCAGCGCCCTCGCCCATGCCTCGGGGCGCACGGTGATGCTGGGCTTGGCCAGCAACGCCTGGCACAAGCGCGCCAGCGCCGGCTCCGCCGGCATCGGCGCGAACAGCGGCAGGCGCCGGGCGCTGCCCAGTTCGAGCAAGATCAAGTCGAGCAGCAGGCCATCGCGCCCCTGGGTCTGGTAGAGCGCCGGTACCTCGGCACTGGCCAACAACAACTGGTGCAGCAAGGGCCCCACCTGCAACGCCTCGCAGGCGCTCCCCGCGCGCGGTCGCGCTGCTGGCTCGATGTACAGGCTGCGCGTGCTGGCCCCGCGCATGCGCACTTGGTGCGGCTTGCCCGGCGGGATCCACACCCCGCTGTAGGGCGGTATGACCCAGGCACCGTCGTCGGTCTGCACCTCCATCAAACCGCTCATGGCATACAGAAACTGCGCGCGACGATGGGCATGCCGTGGCAACAAGGTGTCGGGCGGGTAGTCGGTGGCGATGGCCAGTACCGCACGCGGGGTGGCATCGACGTCGGACAACGGGATATTGCGCATCGCGATGGACTCTGGCTGAAAACCGATGATTATTGGCCAATTCACGAGAGCGGGCCAGCCTGGCCCCCGCGTACGCTGGCAGCCCGCCCTCTGTGAAAGGTCCCCGCCATGTTCTATCCCCTGCTCGGCCTGTTCGGCCTGTGCGCCGGCGTCACCACCCTGCTGTTCGGCTTCGGCGGCGGTTTTTTCGCCGTGCCGCTGCTTTATGCACTGCTGCTGGCCAGCCACGGCGCTGGCTCCAGCGTGGCCGCGCACGCCATGCAGATGGCCGTGGCCACCTCAGCCACGGTGATGATCTTCAGCAGCGCCCTGGCTACCTGGCGCCATCATCGCGCTGGCAGCCTGCGCTGGGACCTGGTGCGGCCACTCGCACCGGCCATCGCCCTGGGTGCGCTGCTGGGGGCCTGGGCCGCGCTGTACGTGACCAGCGCCTGGTTGCGCTGGCTGTTCATCGCTTACCTGGCGCTGAGCCTGCTCGATGCCTGGTTGCGTCCCGGCTTCGTCCGCGCCGGACGCCGGCCGCTAAGTGAGTTGAGCCGCACTGGCGCGCGCCTCGCCGGCCTGCCCATCGGTGCGCTAGCCGCCCTGCTGGGCGTGGGCGGCAGCGTGATGACCGTACCATTGATGCGCCGCCGCGGCGCCAGCATGCGCACCGCCACGGCCATGGCCAATCCGTTGTCGTTGCCCATGGCGCTGGCGGCGACGCTGGTGTATGCGCTGGTGCCAGCGGCCAGCCTCGATCTTGGGGCGGGCGTGCTGGGCTTCGTCGACCTGCGCGCCGCGTTGGCGATGACTGTCGGTGCCTGGCTTGGCATGCACCTGGCAGCGCCGCTGCTTGGGCGGATTTCCGATACGGCGCACGCCCGGGCCTACCTGGGGTTGTTGGCGGGGGTGCTGCTGGTGATGCTGGGTATGGGGTGAGCGCCTGGAGGCCTCACGCAAGCGCACAACGCCCCTGACAGCAAAGTGCTGGCCCCCTGCCGCCCGATCCAAAGGCAAACTTCGTTTTCCTTCAGACGCTTAGGAAAGCAACATGCGGCTATTTCTAGCAACCGTGACCAGCTGCCTACTGGCCACCAGCGCTTTTGGCGCCCAGGCTCGGGCCCTGAGCCAGAACGAACGCCAAGTGTGCGGCTGGGGCGCGCAGATCGCCGCCGAGGCGCAACAGGCCAAGCTTTCCGGCGTCACCCTGTACGCCACCCGCAAGAAGCTGCAGGTGCGCAAGTTCGCCAAGCCGTGGATGCGCATGACCGCATTCGGTATTACCGAACAGACCTACAACAGCCGCTCGCGGCTCAAGCCCGCAGCGATCAAGCAGACGTACTACGAGCAGTGCGCGCAGCACGCCGTCGCCAAGCGATAAATGATTATAAATTAGATATTTATATGATTTTTTTAAAGTTATTTAGACATTAAGGACCTGGAGCGGGCTTGCCCCGCGATTGCGCAAGGGCTGCAATCGCCGGCAAACCCGCCCCCACAGTCCGCCGATCAAGGCTCGGCGATACCCGTGGTATCACCAATCAGCGACTCGGCCTTGAGCGGCAACGGCGCGGCCTTGCGCAACCCCGCCACCTGCCCCGCGCTCACCAATGGCGCCTGGTTGCCCCAGCTGCTGCGAATGAAGTTCACCACATCGGCCACCTGCTGATCCGCCAAGCGCCAGCCGAAGCCCGGCATGCTGAAGGTCGAGGGCGCCGTCGCCGTGGCCGGCAAGGTCGCGCCTTGCAGCACGATATGGATCAGCGAGGTGGCATCCTGCCCCTGCACCACCGGGTTGCCGGCCAGCGCCGGGAACACCCGCGCATAACCCTGGCCGTCGCTGCGGTGGCACGCCCCGCAGTTGTCCACGTACAACGCCGCGCCAGGCTTGCCGTCGTCACCCTGCCACAGCGCCTTGGCCACCGCGGGGTCGGCCTGGAACGGCTGATCGTCGGCGTTCACCGCCGGCAGCGTCTTCAGGTAGCGGGCAATGGCCGTGAGGTCGGCATCGCTCATGAACTGCATGCTGTGCTCGACCACGTCGCTCATGCCGCCGAACACCGCCGTGCGCTCGTTGCGACCGGTCTTGAGGAAGGCGACGATCTGCGCTTCATTCCAACTGCCCAGGCCATCCTTGTGGTCACCGCGCAGGCTCTTGGCGATCCAACCTTCAAGCGGCGCGCTGCCCGCCAGGAATGCCTCACCCTCGCCAGCCTCCAGGGCCTTCTCCTGCATGCTGATCGCCCGGGGGGTATGGCAAGCGCCACAGTGCCCCAGGCCCTCCACCAGGTAGGCGCCGCGCGCCACCAGCGGATCGCGCTCGCCAGCCTGGAACGGCTTCACCTCGGGGGCGAACAAGCCACGCCAGAACGCCAGCGGCCAGCGCATGCTCAACGGCCAGGGGATGTCGCTGTCCCGGTTCTGCCGCGCCACCGGCTGCACGCCGTGCATGAAGTAGGCATACAGCGCCTGCATGTCCTGGTCGCTGACCCGCGCATAGGACGGATACGGCATCGCCGGGTACAGCGTGCTGCCGTCCTTGCCGATGCCTTGGCGCACGGCGCGTTCGAAATCCTCGTAGCGGTAGTTGCCGATACCCGTGGCATCGGGGGTGATGTTGGTCGAGTACAGGGTGCCGATGGGTGTCTGCATGGGCAGCCCGCCGGCGAACGGCTTGCCGCCCTTGGCGGTGTGGCAGGCCACGCAGTCACCGGCACGGGCCAGGTATTCACCCTGCCTGACCAGCGCCGGGTCGATACTTTCGGCGGCGTGCAACAGCGTGCTCGCACCCAGGCCAAGCATGGCGATGAACAGTGTCTTGAGCTTCATGACCGGCCTCCTCATGCCTGCACCAATGGGCCGGGGTTCTTCAGGTAGCGCTCGCGGATCGCCCGCGCCGACCAGTAGGTCAGCGCCGCCACCAGCCCGGTGGGGTTGTAGCCCAGGCCCTGGGGGAAGGCCGAGGCGCCGGGGACGAACACGTTGTGCACGTCCCAGCATTGCAGGTAGCGGTTCAGCGCGCTGGTCGCAGGGTCGGTGCCCATGATCGCACCGCCGTTGAGGTGGGTGGTCTGGTAGCTGGACGCATCGAAATGCTGGCCGAAGGCCTTTTTGCCTGCGCTGATCGCCTTGGGCCCCATGGCCTCGGCGATCTTGCCCATGCGCTCGACCATGAAGCGGTTCATCTTCACGTCGTTGTCCTTCCAGTCGAAGGTCATGCGCAACAGTGGCTGGCCGTAGGCGTCCTTGTACACCGGGTCCAGGTCCAGGTAGTTGTCACGATACGACTGGTGCGCGCCGTGGGCGTCCATCGACAGCATGTGCCGGTAGCTGTCGGCCACCGCGGCCTTCCAGGCGCTGCCCCATTTCGGCGTGCCCGGCGGCGTCTTGGTGCCGGAGATCGGCTTGGCGCCGGCCTGGTTGACCCAGAATGGCGAGCCACCGACGAAGCCATGGGGGCCATGGTCGAAGTTGTCGGCGTTGAAGTCATCCACCGCCACGCCATTGCCGCCGGCGCCGATGAACGGGTTGGTGTGGTGACTGTCGCGGTCGAAGAACGCCGTCACCGTGGAAATGTTCTGGTAGGCGAAGTTGCGCCCCACCACCCCTTGGTTGCTGATCGGGTCGTAGGGCTTGCCGATGCCGGAGAGCAGCATCAGGCGCACGTTGTTGTACTGGAACGCGCCGAGGATCACCAGGTCGGCCGGCTGCTCGATCTCGCGCCCCTGGCTGTCGACGTAGGTGACGCCGGTGGCCAGGCGCTTGTCGGCGCTGAGGTTGACCCGCAGCACATGGGCGTTGTTGCGCAGCTCGAAGTTCGGCACCTGGCGCAGCGCCGGGAGGATATTCACGTTGGGCGAGGCCTTGGAATACATGTAGCAGGCGTAGCCGCTGCAATAGCCACAGAAGTTGCACGGCCCCATCTGCGCGCCGTAGGGGTTGGTATAGGGCCCGGAAGTATTGGCCGATGGCAGGTTGTAGGGGTGGTAGCCAACCTCGCGGGCCGCCTTTTCGAACAACTGCGCCGACACGGTGTTCTTCTGCGCCACCAGCGGAAAATCGCTGGAGCGGTCGGCGGCGAACGGGTTGCCGCCCTTGTCGCGGCCCACTACCTGGCCATTGATCGACCAGGCCGTGCCGGAGGTGCCGAAGACCTTCTCGGCGTAATCGAAGTACGGCTCCAGTTCTTCGTAGCTGACGCCGAAGTCCTGGATGGTCATGCCCTCGGGGATGAAGGCCTTGCCGTAGCGCTCCTCGTAGTGGCTGCGCAAACGCAGCTCCACCGGGTCGACGCGAAAGTGCACGCCGGACCAGTGCAACCCGGCGCCGCCGGTCCCGGTGCCAGGCAGGAAGGCGCCGAACTGGCGATACGGCACGGCCACGTCGTTGACGCTGTGGCGCAGGGTCACGGTCTCGCGGGAGATGTCCATGAACAGCTTCTTGCGCGAGTTGTAGGTCAGCTCGTCCATGGTCTGCGGATAGACGCCGTCCGGGTAGGTATCACGGGCCGGGCCACGCTCCAGGGCGAGCACCTGCAGGCCGGCCTCGGTGAGCTCCTTGGCCATGATCGCCCCGGCCCAGCCGAACCCGACGATGACCACATCGACTTTTTTCATCTGGCTCATGCTCACCCCCGCTCGCCGCTGATCGAGACCGGCGGGAACGGATAGCGTTCGTCACGCTCCACCCAGTCCATGAAATCGGCGCGGGCGCCGGGGAAGCCGACCAGTTTCCAACCGGCCAGGCCCTGGTTGCCACCGTGCAGCGGGTCGCTGAAGAAGCCCTCGCGGGTGTTCAGCCAGAGCATGTTGAAGAAGGTCGCCGGCGGCACCGCGGTGAAGGCGGCCTGGCCGTTGTCCAGGGCCTCCAGGGTTTGCTGCTGGCGCGCCGCATCGAGCTGGGCGAAGCCCCTGCCCCATTGCCCCTGGCACCAGGCGTCGGTCTCGGCGATGCCCAGGCGGTAGATTTCCTGAGGGCTGAGCTTGAGCTGGTAGCCCAGCTCGCTGGGGGCATCGGGGTGGAACGGCCCCTGCATGTACCACAGCCCACCGCTGCCGTAACGGGTGTTGAGCTGGCGGTCGATGAACTCGGGCACGCCGGCCTCGGCGGCACCTGGGCCCAGGGCGTCACTGGGGATCAGCACCGCCACGGCGGCGTTGACGAAGGCCCATTCCTGGGCGCTGAAGAATGTCGGCTGGTAAGCCCGGGCCGGCGCCGGGCTGGCGGGTTCACTGGCTTGGGGGGTGGCGCTGTCGGCGAGCACTGCGCTACCCATGCCCGAACTGGCGAGGGTCGCCAGCGGGATCAGGGTCAGGGACTTGCGCAGGAACGCCCGTCGCGCCGGTTGCACGGAGGCGGGATGGTCCTTGGACATGGGGATGTCTCTCTATCGATCAGGTCATACGGGAATCGTCGCTCTTTTGCTGGCCGGTTCCAGGGCTGCCAGGCAGCCCCAGCCCCTTGAGTGCCAGACAAGAGCTGTTGTTATCGGGCAGCGCAACGCTCGCCAGGTTCAATGGGTTCGGCGCGCCCACACCTGCGGGTTGACCAGGTTGGCCGGCCGCTCGCCGGCCAATGCCGCCAGCAGGTTGTCCACCGCGCAGCGGGCCATGGCCTCGCGGGTTTCCAGGGTGGCCGAGCCGATATGCGGCGTGACCACCAGGTTATCCAGCTGCAGCAGCGGCGAATCCAGCGGCAGTGGTTCCTGCACGAACACGTCCAGCCCGGCGCCGCGAATGCGCCGCTCGGCCAGGGCACGCAGCAGCGCCGGCTCGTCCAGCACCCGGCCACGGGAAATATTCACCAGGATCGCCGAAGGCTTCATCAGCGCCAGTTCGCGCTGGCCAATGAGGTTTTCCGTCTCGGCGCTCAACGGCAGGCTCAGGCAGACGAAATCCGCCTCGGCCAGCAACGCGTCGAGGCTGCGATAACCGGCATCGAAGCGCGCCTCTACCTCGGGCCGCGGCTGGCGGGTGTGGTACAGCACGCGCATGCCGAAACCGGCGTGGGCTCGGCGCGCCAGGGCCTCGCCGATTCGCCCCATGCCGACGATGCCCAGGGTCTTGCCCTGCACGTCGCACCCGAACTGCGCCGGCCCGATCCCGGCCCGCCAGTGGCCGGCGCGGATCCAGCCGTCCAGCTCCACCACCCGCCGGGCACAGGCCAGGATCAGGGCAAAACCGGTGTCGGCGGTGGTCTCGGTGAGCACATCGGGGGTGTTGGTCAGCAGCACGCCACGCTGCGCCAGCGCCTCGATGTCATAGTTGTCCACGCCCACCGAGACACTGGAGATCACCTCCAGCTGCGGCGCCAGGTCGAGCAGCGCGCCGTCCAGGCGCAGGCTCGCGCCCAGCAGGCCGTGCGCCCCCGGCAGCGCCGCGCGCAGGCGCGCCAGGCCATCGGCGGCGGGCGACTCGACCAAGGTCACCTCGGCCTGCGCGTGCAAGCGCGCCATCAGCTCATCGGACAGGCGTTTGTAGACGACGATGCGTTTTTTCATCGAAAGGTTCCTATCGGCTCGGCGCCAGGCTGTGCCGGCGCGCCTGTTGCAAAGGATTGAGGACGGCGGTCAGGGCCACCGCCAGCAGCAGCGCGGCGCACATGAACAGGTACGAAGCGCCCGGGCCGCCGGTGGCGCCATTGAGGTAGCCGACCAGGTACGAGCCCGAGAACGAACCCAGCGCGCCCATGCTGTTGATCAGCGCCATGGCGCCACCGGCGACGTTGGCCGGCAACAGTTCGGGGACGATGGCGAAGAACGGCCCGTAGGGCGCATACATGCAGGCCCCGGCCAGCACCAGCAAGGCGTAGGACCACCAGAAGTGCTCGGTGCCCAGGGCATAGGAGCCATAGAACGCCACAGCGGCGATCAACAGCGGCGGCCAGACGAAGCGCTTGCGCTTTTGCAGCCGGTCCGAAGCCCAGGACACCCCGAGCATGGCCAGCACCGCGCCCAGGTAGGGCACCGCCGACAGCCAGCCGGCAGTGACGATGTCCAGCGCCGCGGCCTGCTTGAGGATCGACGGCAGCCACAGGACGAAGCCGTAAACGCCGATGCTCCAGCAGAAATACTGCAGCGACAGGATGATCACCGTCGGCGAGCGGAACGCCTCGGCGTAGTTCTTCACCGGCTTGATGCCCTGCTGCTCGGCTTCCAGTGCCTGGCGCAGGGCGGCCTTTTCCTGGGCATCGAGCCATTTGGCCTGCTCGGGGCGATCATCCACCAGGCGCCACCAGATGAACGCCCAGATGATCGCCGGGGCACCCTCGATGATGAACATCCAGCGCCAGTCGAACTGCTGCACCAGGTAACCGGACACCACCGACATCCACAGGATGGTCACTGGGTTGCCGAGGATCAGGAAGGTGTTGGCCCGCGAGCGCTCGGCACGGGTGAACCAATGGCACAGGTAGATGAGCATGGCCGGCATCACCGCCGCCTCGACCACGCCCAAAAGGAAACGAATGGCGATCAGCCAGTAGACGTCGTGGACGATCCCGGTCAACGTGGCCAGGCCGCCCCACAGGATCAGGCTGGCGAAGATCAACTGCTTGACGCTGCGCTTCTGCGCATAGATCGCGCCAGGCACCTGGAAGAAGAAATAGCCGAGGAAGAACAGCGCGCCGAGCAGCGACGACAGCGCCGGGGTGATCTTCAGGTCGTCGGCCATGCCCGAGGCCGCGGCGAAACCGTAGTTGGCGCGGTCGAGGTAGGCCAGGCTGTAGGTGATGAAGACGATGGGCATGATGTACCACCAGCGTCTGGGAGCGAGGCGATCGGTGTGCATGGGGTTCTCCTGGTCTTGTTGTTTTTGTCACATCAGGTTCGGCGGATTCAGGTTCGCTTGCTCAAGGTGCGTTCATAACGTTCCAACTCATGCCGCTGCGGTAGCCCTTCCATGTCGCCGCGGCTCTGCACCGCGCGGCTGCCGCACCAGTTGCCACGGTCCACCGCGCGGCGCAGGGGCAAGCCTGCGAGCAAGGCACTGACCACGCCGACGGCGAAAGCGTCGCCGGCGCCCACGGTGTCCACCACCTGGGCCACCGGATGGCCGGGCACCACGCCATGACCGCCCTGGGCATCGCGCCAGTAGGCACCCTCGGCGCCCAGCTTGATCGCCACGCACTGCACGCCGCGCTCCAGGTAGAAGTCGGCGATGGCCTGGGGCGACTGGCGCCCGGTGAGCAGGCGGCCCTCCTCCAGCCCTGGCAACAGCCAATCGGCCTTCACCGCCAGGGCGTTGACCTCATCGATCATGGTCTGCCGGTCGGGCCACAGCGACGGGCGCAGGTTGGGGTCGAAGGAAATACTGCGGCCTTGGCTGCGCATGCCGTCGAGCAGTGCGTGGGACAAGGCCCGGCAACTGGCCGAGAGGGCCGGTGGAATGCCCGTGGCATGCAGGTGGCGAGCCTTTAGCAAATGCGCCTGCAGGTGCTGGGGCGACAACCGGCTCGCCGCCGAGCCACGACGGAAATACTCGACCTTGGGGTCGCGCCCATCGTCGCAACGCTCCTTGAGCTGAAAGCCGGTAGGGTGCTCGGCGTCGACTTCGACCTGGGCGCAATCCAGCCCCTCGCCGCGCAAGGTGGCGAGCACGAAGGCGCCCAGCGAATCGTCACCGACCCGGCTCAGCCAGTTGACCCGCAGGCCCAGGCGCGCCAGGCCGATGGCCACGTTGCTGTCGGCCCCGGCGATACGCTTGCCGAAGCCCTCGACCTGGGCCAGGTCGCCGCACTGGCCGGCGACGAACATGGCCATGGTTTCGCCAAAACACAGCACGTCATGCTCAGCCATGGCACACCTGCCCTTCGAGCTCGGCCAGCTGGGCAACCTGCTGGGCGGTGTAGGCCAGCAGGTCGTCGGCCACCAGCGGGTATTCGATGGCGCGCGGCAGGCCCGGGGCAAAGTGCTTGACCAGCTCACGCCACTGGGCCAGGTCCAGGGCCTGCGGCGGCACCGCCACCAGGCGCCCGTCAGCGCGCCGCGCCACGGCCTTGCAGTGCACGTAGCGCACCCACGGGCCAAGCAACTGCGCGGCCAGCAACGGCGACTCGTCGTGCCAGTACCAGTTGCCGATATCGAAGGTCATGCCCGGCGCCACCGCCAGGCGCTGAGCCTCGCGGAAGAACGCCAGCAAGGTATCCAGGCGCCCGCCATGGGCGGTCTGGTCGTTTTCCACGAACAAGGCCGCGCGGGCCTGCAGCAGTGGCGTGAGGGCCCGCAGGTCGCAGCCGTCGCGGTAGTGCCCCAGCGACACCTTCAATGCCACGGCCCCCAGTGCATCGGCGCGCTGCAGGCGCTCGCCGATGGCCGGCTCCAGGCTGCCGTCCTCACGCCACAACTCCAAAGGCGTGGAGTACAGGCTTTGCAGGCCATGCTCGGCGGCCTGGCTGCGCAGTAAGGCGAGATCGGGCGCCTGGTCGAACAGCTCTTCGCGCCATTCCACCCGACGCACGCCCGCCGCCGCCAGCAAGGGCAGGTAGGACGCCTGGCCGAGGTGCCGCACGCTGTCGGCACCGAAGCTCGACAGGCTGATGGAGACCGTATTGCTGTGCATGCTCGTGATCCTTGTTCTTGTTGAATGAAACCGGTTTCATTTTCAGCCAGGCTACAACCCGTCGACCAGCCCGTCACGGACGCGGTCGGGTTGAGCCTCGGGGAATCAGGCGGGCGCGCAAGTCCAGGCGCCGGGCCGGCGCGCGGCTGCCTTGCAGACGCTCGAGCAGGCATTGCACGGCGGCGGCGCCAATCTCGGCGGTCGGCTGGGCCAGGGCTGTGATGCCGCTGCCGACCAGGGGGTACCAGTCCAGCTCATCGAGGGCCAGCAGCCCCGCCTCGTCGAACAGTTGCCCACCCCGTGCATGCAGCAGGCGCACCACTTCGAGGGTCGCGACGCCGTTGCAGGTGAACAGCGCCTGTGGCCCATGCCCTGCCCCGGTGAGAAACCCTTGCAGTTGCCCGGGCAGTTGCGCGCCGACCTCCAGCACCTGCCCACGCAGCCCTCGGCGCCGGGCGATGCCGGCCAGGAACGCATCGATCCGCTCCTGCCGCGAACTGGTGCCGTCGAGTGGCTCGGTCACCGCCAGGATGTCGCGGTAGCCTTGCTGCTGCAGGTGCTCGAGCGCCTGCTCGACGGCATCGCCATTGTCCAGCCCGACCAGGTCGCCCGGCAGCCCCGCCAACTGCCGGTCCACCAGCACCATCGGCAGGTCGCCGGCCAGGCTGGCCAGTTCGCCGGCCCGATGGCCCAGGGTGTTAACGATCAGCCCATCGACGTTGTAGGCCTGCAAGGCCTGCAGGTGCGTGCGCTCCTGGGCATCGTCACAATCGGTGTTGCACACCACCAGGCTGTAGCCCTGTTGGCGGCAGGCGGTTTCGACAGCGTGCATCACCGCCACCGAATAGGGGTTGCGGATATCGGCCAGGAGCATGCCGATCAGCCCGGTGCGGCCGCGCTTGAGCGCGCTGGCCATGCGATTGGGCCGGTAGCCGAGGCGCTCGACCACCGCGGCGATGCGCGCGGCCGTGGCCTCGGCGAGCAGTTGCCGATCCTCACCCATGTAGCGCGAGACGGTGGCCTTGGACACGCCCGCGGCCTTGGCGACTTCGCTGATGGTGACCCGCGTGCGCGCGGGAGCCTGATCCTTGTCCACCCGATACCCTTCTTCTTGTTACAGCGGTTGTTATTGGTGTGTATGCAGGGGTGATGAAAACGGTTTCAATGAAATCAGGGATGCCCCCGATCGTCAAGTGACGCTCGTTCGGCCAAAGCACAGGCGAACTGTGCCAAAGGGCTGTACGGTCGGAACCAGCACGTTATGGTGGGCCAGGACGCCATATCGACTGCCCGGGAGCGCGCCATGACCACCGTGTTTCGCATCAGCCTGCTGTTGTTGCTTGCCGGCCTGCTCCTGGGCGATATCGTCGTGGCCAGCATCGGCCTGGCCGGGTTGTGCGGCGGCGCGGTCCACGCCAGCATCCTGCAGGATGCCGAAGCCCCCGCCCCGGTCGAAGCACCATTCATCGCCTAGCAGCCGCTCAACGCCACGGCCCGCCGCTCCCCGGCAAAGAACAGCGGCCGCAGGCGCACGCCCACCAGGTTGCCGGCGTACGCCGCCACCAGCCACAGCCAGCCATGCACGCTACCCGAGGCGATGCCGCTGAAATACGCACCGATGTTGCAGCCATAGGCCAAGCGTGAGCCATAGCCGAGCAACAACCCGCCGATCACCGCCGCCAGCAGCGAGGCCAGGGGAATCTTCAGACTGGGCGCAAAGCGCCCGGCCAGGCCGGCGGCGAGCAACGCCCCCAGCACGATGCCGATGTCCATGACCGTGGTGATGTCCTGCCACAGCGGCGCGGCCAGCGCCTTGGCATTGGCCGGCGCCTGCCAGAACACCCAACTGCCCACCTCGATGCCCAGCCCGTTCAAGGCCTTGGCGCCCCATAGGGCAAAGGCCGAAGTGATACCCCAGGGCCGTCCGGCCAGGGCCAGGGTGGCGTAGTTCAGCAGGGCCAGGGCAATGGCGCCCCACAGCAGCGGCCAAGGCCCGCGCAGCAAGCGGCGCAGCCCCTGGTGCTCAGTGGCTGGCGCGGCCTCCAGCACACCATGGCGACGCTTCTCCAGCACCACCGTGGCCCAGCCGATCGCCGCGAACAGCGCCAGGCTGGCCAGCAGCGCCGGGCCCACGCCCCAGGCCTGGACGATCGAGGTCGCCGGCAACGACGGCAGCGCGAACCACCAGTCGGCGTGATGGGTGGCGCTCACCGAGCCAATGATGAAGAACAGCAGGGTCACCAGCATCCGCGCATTGCCGCCGCCCACGGTGAACAGCGTGCCCGAGGCGCAGCCGCCGCCAAGCTGCATGCCGATGCCGAAGATGAACGCGCCGAACACCACCGACACCCCGGCCGGCGCAACCAGCCCGGTCACCGGCTGGCCGAACAGGTTGCCCGCCGCCAGCGCCGGGAAGAACAGCACCACCGCCAGCGCCAGCATGACCATCTGCGCCCGCAGCCCGGCGCCCCGCCGCTGGTTGATGAATACCCGCCAGGCCGAGGTGAAGCCGAAGGCGGCGTGATACAGGGTCAGGCCCAGCGCGGCACCGACGATCAGCAGCAGCACCTGCTTGAAGCCGGTTTGCCGGTTGAGGAACCAGGCCCCTGCCAGCAGCAGGGCCAGGGCGATCGACGGCGCGCCAAGGCGGCGCGGCTCAGGTGTGGCTGACATAAAAAGACCCATCGCGATACTCGGAAACCCGTGGAACAGCCGGCGAGTATAGCGTTACGGCGCAGCATCGGGCAGACGAAGGGTGCAACCGAGCCCGGCAGGAGCGGCTCGGAAACAACCTACACAAGTGCAAGAAATTTCAGATTGGGCGTTGTGTTTTGCTACTGACCTGGATTTCCCCCGCCACAGGACAGTGCCATGCTCAAACCCGCACAACTGGAAAAACTCCGCGAAGTCATTTCGGAAAACCTGCGCGTCCAGCGCGACAACGACCCGGTGGCCTACATCAGCGTCGGCACTGCGTTGCAGGATGCGATCTCCAAGCAGAACCACGCCATCTTCGCCCGCCGCGGCTGTGGCAAGACCCTGCTGCTGCACCATTCCTCGCGCAGCCTCAAGCCCGAGCTCAAGAGCATCTACCTCAACTGCGAGGACTTCAAACGCCACTCGTTCCCCAATGTCCTGGTAGAGATCCTGGCGTCGATCTTCCGCGAACTGGACAAGAACATCTCGGGCTGGTTCGGCAAGAAGAAAAAGCTCAAGCAGATCATCAAGGACATCCTCGACAAGCTCAAAACCCTGCACGTCAACGCCGATGCCCACGAGGAAGAGGTCAGGAGCCGCAGCGCCAGCGAACAGCATGCCGGCTTCGACGCCGGCATCAAGATCGACGACATCACCTTCAACGCCAAGCACACGGCCAAGGAAACCCAGGAGGTCGAGCGCTCGTTCCGCATCCACCGGCAAAAGCTGCAGGAGCTCGACCTCTGGCTGCCGCGGCTCAAGGACAACCTGCGCGAGCTGTTCGCGGCATCGAGCACGGTCAAGGGCATCCTGCTGCAGATCGACGACCTGTACCACCTCAAGCGCACTGACCAGGCCTTCGTCGTCGACTACGTGCATCGGCTGTGCAAGGACATCCCGATCTACTTCAAGATCGCCACCCTGCGCCACTCCTCCACCCTCTACGTCGACCGCGAGGGCCAGCCGATCGGCGCCCAGGAGCGCCACGACTACCAACCCATCGACATCGACTACACCTTCAGCAACTTCCCCCGCACCCTCAAGCAGAACCACGCCATTCTCTTGCAGTTCGGCGCCCAGGCCGGCATCAGCGAGGCGCAGATCATGGGCCTGTTCAAGGGCGAAGGCTTCGACCGCCTGGTGATGGCCGGCGGTGGCGTGCCGCGCGACGTGCTCTCGCTGTTCCTGCACCTGCTCAACGAGACCGTACAGAACGAAGGCGGCAAGATTGGCAAGGACGAGGTGCGGATCCTTTCGCGCAACAACTTCGAGCGCAAGATCGAGGAGCTCAAGCAGGACTCCAAGGACGACGAGCAGGACGACCTGATCAAGGGCATCTACATCATCAAGAGCTTCTGCCTGGACAAGAAGAACAACATCTTCGTCATCGAGGAAAAACTGCTGCAGCAGAACGACGCACTACGGGCGCTGATCTATCGCCTGCTCGACTACCGCATCATCCACAGCTGCGCCACCGCCCTGACCCACAAGTCGGCCGAGGGCACCTTCCAGGCCTTCGCCGTCGACATCGGCTGCTACGCCCATTACCGCAAGCTGGACGGGCGCTTCAACGAAATCGACGTGACCCATGCCGCAGCCAAGGAGCGGATGCGCTCGGCGCCGATTCTCGACCAGACCAAGATCGACAACATCGTCGCCTCGCTGCCCGGCCACGGCCAGGTGGAACTGCTGGCAGAAGCCATGGAGGAGGAAGCCAGCGAGGCCTAGTGTGGTGCTTTTGCAAAAACCACTCGCTACTGTTTGCCAACACCGCACTAAGGTTTGCGGGCCCAGCAGCCGAACATCACATCGCCGATGTAGATACCCCGCGCCTGCCGCCGCTCGGCCTCGAGCCGGGCGTGCAGGGTGTCGATGCCGACCTGGCGCGGCGTGGCCACGCCCAGGGCGATGATACGCGGCAGGCAGGCGCGGATGATCGCGGCCAGGCCCGTGTCGTTGTCGGGGGTCTGCACCAGGCATTCGGCGCGCAGGTCCTGAACCTTCAGGCCGGCCTGGCTCAGGGTCGCATGCAGGTGGAAACCACACTGCAGGTCCGCCCCTTCGGCAGCGAGCATGCGCTGCAGCCAGCGGGTTGCCCTGCGGTGCAGCGGGAAGGGTTCGAGGCTGGCTGGGGCCAGGGTGGTGTCATGCTCCTGAAACACCATCACGCCACCGGGCAGCAGGTGTCGGGCCAGGGTCCGCACCGCCTTGGGCGCATCGGCCTGGTACATCAGCACCCGCCGCCCGACCACGGCGTCGAACAGCCCCAGCGAGGCCGGCGGGGCGTTCAGGTCGGCAGCCACGAACAGCAGCGATGCCGCGCCCGTGGGGGCCTCGCGCTGCTGGGCGCTGGCCAGTGCCGCGGTCAAGTGGTCGATGCCCACCACTGCCCCGTCCTCGCCCACCAGCTCGGCCAGCAGCACGCTCACCTCGCCGTTGCCACAACCGACATCGAGCACGCGCATGCCCGCGCCGATGCCGGCGTCCAGCAGCAGCCGCGTGGTGAAATCCGCTTTCGCACATGCCATGGCCTGCTCCTTCACAAGGCGCCCAGTGTGCCGAGCCTGGTGGTTCGGGCACAAGGGCTCCTAGGACAAGGCCTGCCGTGCCTGTACGCAGTCGCCAGGCCTGGCGCCGTGCGGATGCACCTGGCTCAGGCCTGCGGCACCCGCTGCGCGAGCGCGGCGGCCTGCACCGGCGGGGTCAGACGCAGGACCCGGTCACGGCCGCCTTCGGCCAGCAGGTAGCCGCCCTTGCCATCGGGCACGATGGCTTGCGGCGCCTTCAGGTAACTGAGCACGACGTGTTGCACGCCGGCGCCATCGACCCGCAGCAGCCGCGCCCGATGGGTCGAATCCTCGCTGATCCACAGCCCACGGGCATCGCACAACAGGAAGGTGGGATTACGCAGCCCCTCGACCACCACCGGATCGTTGCCTTCGGCACTCAACGCGCGGATCTTGCCGGTACTCTTCTCGGTGTACAGCAGTCGCCCGTCATTGCAGCGGGTCAGGCCCTCGGTCTCGGTCAGCCCCGCGCGCAGCACCTCGAGCTGGCCGCTGCGCCAGTTGTAGCGCAGCAGCCGGCCATCGCCCTTGCGGTCCTCGATGGCATACAGGTGCTCGCCATCGTTGTACAACCCTTGGACGTTGTTGCCCTGGAACAGCGTGCTGACCTGGCCACTGCGCGATACGCTGACCGGCGCCCCGCCCACCTCCTGGCTGAACGCCCAGCCGCCGTCGACGGCGACCATGCCATCAGGCTTGGACAGCCCCTCGAGCAACACCACCCGGTCACCCTCGGCGCTGATGCGCAGGATGCTGCCCTTGCCGCCATTGAGCTCGCGGCTCACCAGCAGGCTGCCGTCGGTCTGGGGCAGCAGCGAGGCGGCCCGGGCCACCGAGTTGTGCAGCACCTGCACCTCCCAGCCGTCGGCGGCCTGCACCGGGTAGAAGGTTTGCCAGGCGAAGAAGCCCAGGGTGCTGGCCACCAGGCCTGCGGTAGTGGCCAAGGCCAGGCGAACACCACGCTTGCGCAGCACATGCATCATCTAGTCGGCTCCTTGAAAGTGCCGGCGATGCTAGCAAGGGGATGTGAAAAAAATGTCGTGGATCCAATGTCGCAGATCCCTCCTACATTGATATAGGAATTGGCTTGCATGCGCACCGGCAAGCCAGCGAGGACTGCATTCACAAACCAAATACTGGGTATTTCAACATTTCATTTGTAGATATCGGGAACTGCCCCCTATGCTGCCGTGGCATCCCCTGCACGCACCGGCCGGTGTGGTCCCAGGCACGGGGAGAGAACAACAAGTCGAGACCGTTCATGTCGAAACCTTCCTACTTCGCCCCCCACGGTGGGCACCCGGCTCAGACCGAGCTGCTGACTGACCGTGCCATGTTCACCGAAGCCTATGCCGTGATCCCCAAGGGCGTGATGCGTGACATCGTCACCAGCCACCTGCCGTTCTGGGACAAGATGCGCATGTGGGTCATCGCCCGCCCGCTGACCGGCTTCGCCGAGACCTTCTCGCAATACATCGTCGAAGTCGCCCCCGAAGGTGGCAGCGAGCGGCCCGAGCTGGATCCGAACGCCGAAGCGGTACTGTTCGTGGTCGAAGGCGAAATCGACATCACCGTCGAAGGCAAGCACCACACCCTGGTCCCCGGCGGCTATGCCTTCCTGGCACCGGGCGCCGACTGGAGCCTGCGCAACAACAGCAAGGCCAACGTCACCTTCCACTGGCTGCGCAAGCACTACCAGAAAGTCGAAGGCCTGCCGGCGCCGGAGTCGTTCGTCACCCACCGCGACAACGCCACCGTCATCGAGATGCCAGGCACCGAAGGCCGCTGGGTCACCACCCGCTTCGTCGACATGGCCGACATGCGCCACGACATGCACGTGAACATCGTCACCTTCCAGCCCGGCGGCGTGATCCCGTTCGCCGAGACCCATGTAATGGAACACGGCCTGTACGTACTGGAAGGCAAGGCGGTGTATCGCCTGAACCAGGACTGGGTCGAGGTCGAGGCCGGCGACTTCATGTGGCTGCGCGCCTTCTGCCCGCAAGCCTGCTACTCCGGCGGTCCAGGCCCGTTCAGCTACCTGCTGTACAAGGACGTCAACCGCCACGTGCACCTGACGCTCAACCCACAGCGTTGATCGCCCCTGCCTGACCTGTGGGAACGGGGCAAGCCCGTTCCCACATTGCTGGGCCATACTCAGCACATCTCCTTCTCCGGCTTCTTGCCATGAACCTCCCCCGCGCCCTGCTTGCCCTGCTCCTGCTACCGGCTGCCACGTCGTGGGCCGACAACTGGCAACTGGCCCGCCAACAAGACGGCATCGACGTCTACCTGAGCAGCGTCGAGGGCTCGCCCTACCAGCAATTTCGCGGTGTCACCCGGATCAAGGCCAGCGTGCGCACCCTCACCGACCTGCAGGAGAACCTGCGCGTGGCCTGCAAGTGGCTGTACGCCTGCGCCGACATGCGCCTGCTGGAGGTGGACGGCGATACCACCTGGGTCTACCTGAGCACCGCCCTGCCCTGGCCGGCCAAGCCCCGGGACATGGTGTTGAAGGTGCGTACCGAGCGCCTTGCCGACGACACCCTGGTCCGCCACCTGAGCGCCGAACCCGGGCGGGTACCGGTGACGCCCGGGTTGATCCGCGTGCGCCGGCTCAGCGGCGAATGGATCATGCGCCCGCTGGGCGAACGCGACACCGAGGTCACCTACCAGTTGCGCGCCGACCCGGCCGGCGACGTGCCGGGCTGGCTGGCCAACCAGTTCGTGGTGGATGCACCGCTGGTCACCCTCAAGACCCTGCGTGCCGTGGCCGAGCGCCAGCCCTGAGGGTCAACGGCTACGCAGCAACAGCGACGCCGCGGCGCAGCCAAGCAGGGCCACGCACGACAGGTAGAAGGCATCTGAATAGGCCATCAGGTAGGCCTGCTCGCGCACGCTCTGGTCGATCAGCGCCAGGGTCTGCATGACCTCGGGCGACTGTGGCTCGAGCAGGCCTCCCGGCAAGCGCTGCTGCAGGGCGCCGTCGAACAGGGTCAGGCCCTCGCCCACCCGCACCGAGTGAAACCGCTCGCGCTGTGACACCAGTTGCGTCAGCAACGCCGTGCCCAGCGCCCCGCCCAGGTTGCGCAACATCGAAATCAGCGCCGAGGCCGAGCCGGCCTGGGCCTTGTCCAGGCCCTTCACCGCCAGCACCGACAGCGCCACCATGATCAACGGCTGGCCGATGCCGCGCACCACGGTCGAAGGAATGATCACGTTGCTGCCGGCATCCACCGTCAACTGCGACCCCAGCCAGCAGCCCAGGGCCATGATGGCAAAGCCACTGGCCACCAGCAGCTTGGCGTTGAGCCAGCGCATCAGGCGCGGCAGCAACGGCGCCAGCAGCAACTGCACCAGGCCATAGGCGATCAGGCTCTTGCCGATCTCGCTGGCGCTGTAGCCCTGCACCAGCGACAGGTAGTTGGGCACCAGGAACACCAGGCCAAAGGTCGCCGCGCCGAACACCGCCATGGCCAGGCTGGCCACGCCGAAGTTGTAACTGGCCAGCAGGCGCAGGTTGATGAAGGGCCGAGCCCCCCACAACTGACGCTGGATGAACAGCGCCAGGGCGATGAGCGCGACGATGCTGAAACCTGTGATGAAGCGCGAGTCGAACCAGTCCTTGCGCCCGCCCTCCTCCAGCACCACCTGCAGCGCCCCCAGGCCCAGGGCCATGGCCGCGATCCCCAGCCAGTCGGCCTGGCGCAGGGCGCTGCGATCGCCGGCCTGGCCCTTGATCGACCAGGCCACCGCCGCCAGCAAGGCCAGGCCCGGCGGCAGCTGCAGCAGGAAGATCCAGCGCCAGGAGTACAGGTCGGTGAGCCAGCCGCCGATCGACGGCCCGGCGGCCTGGGCCACGCTGTTGGACAGGCTGAACAGCGCCATGCCCAAGGCGATGCGGCTGGCCGGCAGCTCGGTGATGATCAGTTGCATCGACAGCGGGATCAGCACTGCCCCGGACGCGCCCTGGATCACCCGCAAGCTGATCATCGCCTCCAGACTCGGCGCCAGGGCGCAACTCACCGAGCTGGCCAGGAACAGCGACGAGCCCACCAGCATCACCCGGCGCAGGGAGAACACCTGCACCAGCCAGGCGGTCAGCGGGATCATGCTGATCTCGGCCACCAGGTAGGCGGTGGAGATCCACGAACCTTCCTCGAAGCTGGCGCCCAGCGCGCCTTCGATCTCCGGCAACGCAGCGCTGGTGACATGCACGTTCATGCCGGCCATGAAACAGCCGAACAGCCCGCCGATCACCGCCACCCAGGCGCGGGTGGAAACCTTCTGTTCAGCGCTCATTGCCAGCCTGCCGGGTGTCCACGGTGGCGATCACCGACATGCCGGGCAGCAGCCGCCAGGCGTCGTCGCCCTCAGGGTCGAGTTGGATGCGCACCGGGAAGCGCTGGACGATCTTGGTGAAGTTGCCGGTGGCGTTGTCCGGCGGCAGCAGCGCGAACACCGCACCCGAGCCTGGCGAGAGGCTGTCCACGGTGCCATGCCAGTGGCGGCCGAAGGTGTCCACCTCGAGGGTCACCGGTTGCCCGGGGCGCATGTGCGCCAACTGGGTTTCCTTGAAGTTGGCCACCACATACGCCTGGCGCACCGGCACCACCGCCAGCAAGGGCAGACCCGGGGTAACGTACTGTTGCTGGCGCACCTTGCGCTGGCCAACCACGCCATCGAACGGCGCGCGGATCGCGGTATCGGCCAGGGCGCTGCGGGCCAGGTCGGCTTCGGCATGGGCCTGGTCGAGGTCGGCCTGGCGTTGCAGCAACTCGGCCTGCAACTGCTTGCCTTGCTCGGCCAATACCGCCTGGCGCGCCTGCTGGCGGGCCAGTTCGGCATCGGCGGCGCGCTGCAGGGCCTGGGCCTGGATCCGCGTGGCCCTTGCCTGCTCCATGCGCTGTACGCTTGCCGCCTGCCATTGCGCCAGACGCTGGTAACGTTGCCAGTCGGCTTCGGCACGCTGCGCCTCGCCACGGCTGCCGCCACGTTCGGCGGCAGCGCGAGCGATGGCCTGGGCCTGCTCGTGCTGCTCGGCGGCAAACGCGCGCAGGCGCATGGCCTGCACCTGCAAGGCTGCCTCGCTGACCGCCAGGCGTGCCTCGGCCTTGCGCAGGCGATCGCGAAAATCGCGCTCATCCAGGCGCACCAGCAAATCGCCCGCCTTGACCGTGGCGTTGTCGGCCACCGCTACCTCGGCGACGTAGCCACTGACCCGCGCGCTGACAGGCGCCCAATCGGCCCGCACATAGGCGTCGTCGGTTTGTTCGAGGAATCGCCCCTCGAGCCACCAGTGACCGCCATAGGCCGCCAGTAGCAGCCCCAAGCCGCTGGCCAGGCTCAAGCGCAGCAAGCGCTGGCGGCGCTGGGCACGGGATTGCTCGAGGGTGTGCTGGGGATCTGGGCTGACCGCCTGGTTCATGCTGGGCTCCGTCCGATGGGGGAGCCTCAGGGTACGGAATCTGCGCCTGTCGTTCGCGCGCGATCAGGGCGCTGATCGTCGCGAAATGGACATCAACCCGTTCCGGCGCAGCGCATCAAGGGTCCAGCAGAAACGCCAGGATCTGCTCGGCCGCCGCGACCGGGTCCTCTTGCATGAAGCAATGCCCGCCTGCCACCTGCCGAGCGCTTACCTGGTGGTTGAGCGCGGCCAGACGCTGCGCCGAATGCGGCACGAACGGATAGGTGTGTTCGCCATGGAGAATCCGCGTCGGCGTCTGGATGCTCGTCAGTTGCCGCCACATCCGCTCGGGATACGAACTGAAGATTTCCACCTCGCGGCTGGGCCGGCACTTGAGCACCACCGCCTCGCCGCAATCGCCGATGGCATGGGCCACATAAGCCTGCAGCGCGGCATCGCTCCAGCCCTTGAAGATCCCCCGCCCTTGCAGCGAAGCGCGCGCCGCTTCACGATCGGGCCAGTGGCTGCGCCGGGTCGCGGCCTTGCGCGCCAAGGCATGGCGCCGATGCAGGCCAACCAGCGCGGCCGCGCCCATCACCCCGAGCATGCGCCGGCTGAACAGCACTGGGTCGAGCAACACCGCGCGCTGGAACAGGCCCGGCTCGGCAGCCAGCATCAACCCGGTCAGCACCCCACCGAAACTGTGCCCGAGCGCCAGGCACGGCACCTCGCCGTACTCGCCACGCCCGGCCTGGAACGCCTCCAGCGCCAAGGCCGCCGTGCGGTTCCAGCCGCGGAACGGGCCACCATGGTCGCTGTCGCCATGCCCCTGGACATCGCTCAGCCACAGGTCGAAATGCGCCCCCAGGCGCAGCAGCAGCGGCTCGTAGACCAGGCTGCAGAAACCGTTGCCATGCACGAAGTGCAACAGTGGCCGGCCGCTGGCCGGGGTGCGCCAGCCACGCAGGGTGAAGCCTTCGGCGCAGTCATGGGACCAGGGAATCAACTCCATCTACAGCACTCACCGACATTCAGGAAAACGTCGATTCTACAAACAGCAGTGGATAGAGCGAAATCACCAGCAACACGGCCATCACGACATTGAACAGCACCACCGCGCGTGGATGGCGCAACAGGTTGCGCAAGGCGCTGCCAAACATCACCCAAACCCCGACACTGGGCAGGTTGACCAAGGCGAAGACCACCGCGATGACGACGACGTTGAACACATAGCCCTGGGCCGGCGTATAGGTGGTGATCGCCCCCACGGCCATCACCCAGGCCTTGGGGTTGACCCACTGGAACGCCGCCGCGCCCCAGAACCCCAGCGGCTTGCGAGTGCCCTTGGCGTCGCCCGACAGCGGCCCGGAGGTGGCGATCTTCCAGGCCAGGTATAGCAAGTAGGCCGCGCCCGCATAACGCAACACGGTGTACAGCGCCGGCCACAGCTTGAACACCTCGCCCAGCCCCAGCCCCACCGCCAGCACCATGACCATGAAGCCGACGCTGATCCCCAGCGCATGCGGGATCGAGCGGCGCACGCCGAAATTCACCCCCGAGGCCAGCAGCATGGTGTTGTTGGGACCTGGGGTGATGGATGAAACGAAGGCGAACAGCACGAAGGCGCTGAGCAGATCGAGCGAGGCAAGCATGGCGGCGTATTCCGGAGGGTTGTTGTGTTGCCACACTAACGGAGCCGCGCGAATCACGACCGGTACAGTTTATAAAAATTGTGCAGATACACATTATTGATATGGTCGCGATCGCCGTAGGCGCCGGCTTGCCGGCGAACACCAGCGCAGCCGATGCCAGCCTGATTCGCCAGCAAGGCTGGCGCCCCCGGGCCTGAACAAGCACTGGCGCGGCACCGGCCAAATGCATGACACTGCCTGTCGCCCCAGAGCCTTGCACAAGGAAGCCCCGCCATGAGCCTGACCATCCGCCGCGCCGCGCGCGCCGACGCCGCACAGATCCTTGCCTTCATCACCGAACTGGCCGAGTACGAGCGCGCCCGCCACGAAGTGGTGGCAACCCTCGCCGATATCGAGCACAGCCTGTTCGACACCGGTAGCACCGTGCACAGCCTGATCTGCGAACGTGACGGCCAGGCGATCGGTTTCGCCGTGTATTTCTACAGCTACTCCACCTGGCTGGGGCGCAACGGCATCTACCTCGAAGACCTCTACGTCACCCCCCAGCAACGCGGCGACGGCGCCGGTCGCCAGTTGCTGCGGCATATCGCCAGGGAAGCGCTGGCCAATCATTGCGGGCGCCTGGAGTGGAGCGTGCTGGACTGGAACGAGCCGGCCATCGGTTTCTATCAGTCCCTGGGCGCCGAGCCGCAGGACGAGTGGATCCGCTACCGCCTGGACGGCGAGCGCCTGCGTCAGTTCGCCGAAGGCCCAGGCGCCTCGCCCCAGAACGATGCCTGAGCCAGCACCGGCACCTCGACCCGGCTGCGCTGGCCAGCTTGCTCAACCACCAACCCGCTGCGCTCGATGGCGACCAGGCGCACGCCACGCGCCAGTTCCTCGCCACTGCGTACCGCGCGGGCCGGGCCACCGTCGAGGCTGACGATGGCCACCGCGCCCTGGCTGCCGGCCATCACCCCGCTGACGCTGATCTGCAGGTGCAGCGGGATATCGGCGAACCAGCGCGCCGCCGGGGTCTGGGTCAACGTCGCCGCCGTCACCGGCTCAGCCGAGGCGACCGACGGCGCTGACGGCAGCAGCAGCGCAGCCCAAGTCACCAAGCCAGCGGTGGCAACCAACACGCCCAGTCCTTGCATCAGCAGACCGGGGGACAGCTTGAGACGGGCAATCGGCATGGTCACGCACTCCTTTTAGACCTGTGCCCGAGCATACCGAGCAATTCTCACGGTTTTGTTTCACATCACGATCATCTTCCTCGGGCAAGCTGATGGGCCTGGACAAGGAGCAGTGCCGTGCCTGGACAACGAGGTTTCACCTTGATCGAGCTGATGGTGGTGCTGGTGATCGTCGGCATCGCCAGCGCCGCCATCAGCCTGAACATCCGCCCCGACCCGGGCAAGCAGCTGCGCGCCGATGCCGAACGCCTGGCCCGCCTGTTGGCGTTGGCGCAGAGCGAGGCCCAGGCCGATGGCCAGCCGCTGCGCTGGCACAGCGACCGTGACGGCTACCGCTTCGTCCGCGCCGACGGCCAAGCGCTTGCCGACGGCCCGCTCAAGCCGCGACGCTGGCAAGCCGAGACGGTCAAGGTGCAGCTCGAACCTGCCGGCCCGTTGTGGCTGGACGGCGAATGGGTCGGCACACCACTGACTCTGCATTTGCGCAGTGGCGCCGTGCGCATGGACCTGGCTCGCAGCGCCGCGGGCACGATCAGGGTCAGCCAGCCATGAGCCGCCAAAAAGGCTTCACCCTGCTCGAAGTGATGATCGCCATCCTGCTGATGGCGGTGGTCAGCCTGATCGCCTGGCGAGGGCTGGACAGCGTCAGCCGTGCCGATCGTCATGTGCGCCAGGCCAGCGAGGAAAGCCAGGCGCTGCTACGGGTATTCCAGCAATTGGAGCGCGACCTGGCCCTGCGCGCCTCGGTCGAGCTGGTGGAGCCACCACTGCCCGGCCGCGAGGCGCCTGGCAAACCGCTGCTGCCCGCCGTGCGCGTGCGCGCCGAACGCCTGGAGCTGGTGCGCAGTGGCGCCGTGCCCGGCAGCGGCCTGCAACGGGTGCGCTGGTTCGTGCGCGGCACCACCCTGTACCGGGCCGCCGCGCCACTGCGCGCGCGTTACCCACTGCCAGCACCAAAGGCTGCGGTGGCGGTGCTGGACAACGTGACAGCCTTCAGCCTGCGGGCCTGGCAGGCCAAGAGCGGGTGGCAGGCGCCAGGCGGCGAGGCGCGGGATGATCCGCCAGGGCTTGAAGTGCGCCTGAGCTGGCGCGGCGCGCAGGGTGAGGAGCGCTACCGCCAGGTGCTGGGGCCGTTCAACTGACCAGGACCACGCCGCCGGGCAACTCCAGGCAACGTGCGCCATAAGCGGCGCGGATCAGCTCGGCGGCCTGGGACAACTGGTCGAAACTGAAGCGGGCCTGGACCCGGCGTCGGCCCAGGCTCGGATTGAGCAACACCAGGCGCCCGGGGCGGTAGCGGTTGATCTCGTCGATGACCTGGGCCAGCGGGGCGTCACGCAACACCAGCATGCGCTCGCGCCAGGCCATGACCTGGCTGGCATCGAAGGCCCCGGCGGCGCCGAGGCCCTGGGCGTCGTAGCGCAGTTGGCGCCCCGCCGGCAGCACCTCGGCCTGGCCCTGGGCGACGATACGCAACTCGCCACTCAGGCAGGTGACGCAGACGCCACCCTCATCCTCGCGCACATTGAAGCGGGCCTGCTCGGCATCGATCAGCCCCTCCCCGGCCCGCACCTGCACGGCCCGCCGGGCCTGCACTTCGATCTCGCCACTCAACAGGGCAATCCCGTGCGCCTCGCGACCGACCTGGGTGCGCACGTTCAGTTCCAGCTCGACGCCGGGGGCCCACTCGATGCGGCGCTGCTCACCCGCCTCGGTGGCAAAGGCCGCTGGCGCCGCCGCAAAGCCTTGCAGCCAGCCGCCACGCCACATCACCAGCGCCGCCGAGGCTGCCACCGCACCGCCGAGCAGTGCCCGCCGGCTCAGCGCCGGCAGCGGCACCACCTGGCGAGCCTGGCGCGCCGCCGGGCCCAGCAGTTGCCACAGCTGCCTGGCGTGGACGAATGCTTCGGCATGCGCCGGGCTGCGCGCGCACCAGTGCCTCAGGGCCTGGGCATCGGCCTCGGTGGCCTGGCCGGAAGTCAGCCGTACCAGCCAGTCCAGGGCCTGGCGCTGCAAGTCGGGATCGGGCGCAATCTTGGGCATGGTGCTCACATGAATGGGTCGACTATTGATCAAGACGGTTTTCCCGCGCCTGGACCGAAGCGCTGAAACACTTTTCTATCCAGGCGCGCCGCGCAGTGCCCCAGCGCCGCCTTGAGTTCCTTTTCCACCGTGCGCGTGGAAATGCCGAAGCGCTGGGCGATTTCCAGGTGCGAGGCTTCTTCCAGGCGTGCGGCAATGAAAATCCGCCGGCGCCGTGCCGGCAACTCGTACAAGGCGCCCATCAGGCTCTGGATCTCGCGCTGGCCGCCGACGATACGCGCCGGGTCCTGGTCCTCGCCAACCTGCAGCAAGGCCTCCACTTCGGCGCCGGTGAGCAGGCGCGCGTCGGCCTCGCGGCGATCGGCGGCAACGTTGAGGGCCATGCGGTACAGGTAGGCGCCGGGCTTGTGTACGTTGTCCACCGCCTCCAGGCGGTCGACCCGCAGGTAGGTCTCCTGCAGCACATCGTTGGCCAGGTCGTCCGAACCCAATCGGCGTTTCAGGCGCACCCTGAACGCGTCATAGGAGGACAGAAACAGTTTGACCAGCGCACTGTCCCGGGGTTTGTTCATGCCGCCGCAGCTCCTTGCGAAAATGGGCAATCCATGGGTACCGGGCGCAGCAGCAGGGTTACCGGCTGCGCCAGGGATGTCGGCGGCGCCGCCTCGAGGCGTAGCGCACGCAAGCGTTCGATCAGCGCGGCGTCGCGCAAAGGGTCGCCGGTCGAGGCCAGCAAACGGCTCTGCAGCAACTGCCCGCGTCCGTCGATCCAGACTTGCAGGGCTGCCCGGTAAGCACCCGGGCGGGTCAGCGTCGAGCCACACAGGGCCCGTTCGACTGCCTGCTGCAGCGCCAAGGCGTAACTGCCAGCCACGCCGCCGCCCTCCCGCTTGCGTGGTGAAACCCCGTTCAAACGCAGCGGTTGCACGGTAAAACCACCGCTGCCGCTGTAGCGCGCCTGTAGCCCAGAGCCCTGCAACAGGCGCTGCAATCCTTCGCGCGCGGCATAGCGGCCCCGTACGGGGCTCGAGCGTTGCCCGGCCACCAGGCCCTGGTCCACCAGCACGGCCAGGCCGCTTTGCCGGGCAAAGCTGTCCAGCGCCTGGTCCAAGGCTTGTGCCGGAATATCCAGGGTCAGCAACGACTGCCCGCGCAGCGGCGTCGCAACCAGCGACCAGGCCAGCATCAACGCACCGGCCACGAGCAATGCACGCACGGATGAACGGGCCTCCTTGCTGGCCGCCGTCGCCGGGAAGACGTCATCCTGGGGCCTGTGTATGACGCTGTGGTGACAGCCCACGGCAACCAAAGCTTCACCCCGTCCTGGGCCTGCGGGGGCTAGACTTTTGCCTGGATTCGATCGAGGAGCTGCACCATGGGCCGGTTATCGTTCATCACCCTTGCTTTGCTGCTGACCGCGGTCGGGCCAGTGTTAGCCGAGCAGCCCAAACCTGCGCAAGGCTGTATTGACGTGCAAGTCGGCCAGGCACGTGCGCTGGCCTATGACTGCCTGACCGATCAACTCAAGGGCGGCGCCCCTCAGGCGGCCAAAGGCCTGCGCGAACAGCTCGATCCAGCGCGCCAGTTGCAGCGCAAGGCCCCCAACCAGATGGGGCTGGCCACCCCGGCGGCAACCTCCACGCGCATGGGCAACAGCTTTGGCACTTCGGTAGTACCGCAGCGCCCGTAAGCCGCCCAACGGCATTGAAATAATTTGAACACCTTCCTGCGCCAGGCTTCCAATGATCGATGTATCGCCTCTTTCATCGGGAGCCCGCCATGAAGATGTCCTGCCGCGCGCCCTGTGCCTGCCTGGAGCTGGACTTCGTCCGTGACACCTTGTTCGGCCCAGTGGCGCAGCGCGCCGCCTGCCAGGTGCAGGTGGCAGCCCTCAACCTGCAGGGGCGCCCGGCCCTGCGCCTGCATATCGAACCGCCGCTGCCGGACAAGGTGGAGCGCGCCCACAGTGTCGCGTTCGTCTGGGAGGGCCGCAGCTACCACGGCGTGGTCCGCGATCATGTGCGCTGCGGCGACGGCGGCCTCAACCTGCTGCTGGAGCTGCAATAGCCGATCAACGGCGCCAAGCCCGGCTGAACCCTGCTGCAAACCCGCGTCTCCATAACAGAAAGACAGTGCCTGCCTTGCGAGGAGAACGCCATGAACAGTCCATTGCTCAAGCTCTTCACCCACCCGGCCGACGCCTGGATCGAGATCCGCCGGGCCGAGGAGGACCATCCGCAGCAATACTTGCCACGGCTGCTGGTGCTGGCACTGATCCCGGCCCTGTGCCTGTTCGTCGGCACCAGCACCTTCGGCTGGAGCCTGGCCACCGAGGCACGGGTACGCCTGGGCGTGACCAGCGCGGCGCAGTTGGCCGGGCTGCTGTATGCCACGACCGTGGTCGGGGTGATGTTGATGGGGGTGATGATCCGCTGGATGTCGCGCGGCTTCGATGTGCAACCGAGCCTCAACCAATGCATCGGCTTTGCCGCCTATTGCGCCACGCCCTGGTTCTTTGCCGGGGTGGTGGGCCTGGTACCGGTGCGTTGGGTGGCGGTGGTCGCGTTGCTGGCGGCGTCGGCGTATGCCAGCGTGCTGCTGTATGGCGGGCTGCAAACCTTCCTGCGGCTACGCAAGGAACAGGCCATGCTGTTCGCCACCTGCGTCTGGGGGGTGGGGCTGTTGCTGCTGGTCACCCTGCTGGTGTCGATGGTCCTGTTCTGGTTCAACGGCCTGATGCCTGAATATGTGCGCCCGGCCAGCCTCGGCTGACCGGGCTGTCGCCGCTCAGGCTATGGCCTTGAGCGGCTGCGGCTGGCCGTGGCGCTGCTCCTTGAGCTGGGTCACCAGGCCAACCAGGTCGCGGCAACTGTTGAGGCTGGCCACCGGCACTCCGGTGACCGTCAGGCAATCGTCCAGGCTCTGGCCCTGGCCGAGGCGGATAGTGAGGTTTTCGCCATCCGGGCAGCTTACCTCGCAGCGGTCGGGCAGGCAGGCCTGTTCGATCATCTGCCGCATTTCAAGCATCGAAACGCCTATCAAAGACATGGTACGTCCCTCTCTGTCTGGCCTGTTGTGAATGATTACGTCCCGGCGATGGTCCCTTCGCCCTGGCAATGACGAGCAGCGCAATCCTCTTGCACCTTAGTGGAAGAACCTGGTCGCAGGCAGGTCGTTCGACCGACAGTGTCGCTGGTCCGACAGGTGGTCCGAATTCGACCGCTTACCTGTCCTGGCGGCCGCTTGCCGGGTTGAAGTCAGCCAACGAGGCCCACAAGTGCTGCGCCGCATAGGCGCGCCAGGGGCGCCAGGCCTGGGCGCGCTCGGCCAGTTGTGCCTGGGGGCCCTCATGCAAGCGCAGGGCCTTGACCAGCGCCACGTCCCCCAGGGGCAGTGCATCGCTATCGCCCAGTTGGCGCAAGGCCAGGTAATGCGCGCTCCACGGGCCGATACCCTTGAGCAGGCACAAGCGCTTGATAGCCTGCTCAAGCGCCTGGCCGGGCCGCAGCAGGTCGGGCTGGGCGAGCAAGGCCCTGGCCAGGGTCGACAAGGTCGTCGCCCGCGCCTGGGGCATGCCGAGCCCGGTCAACTCGGCCACCGCCAGTGCTTCCACACTGGGAAATACATGGCTCAGGCACGGCTCGGCGGCGCGCAGCGGCTGCCCGTGGCGCGCCACCAGCCGCCCAGCCAGGGTCATGGCGCCGGCCACACTGATCTGCTGCCCGAGCACGGTACGCATTG
The DNA here is from genome assembly GCF_024126635.1 of Pseudomonas sp. VA159-2. NCBI lineage: Bacteria > Pseudomonadati > Pseudomonadota > Gammaproteobacteria > Pseudomonadales > Pseudomonadaceae > Pseudomonas > Pseudomonas sp. VA159-2. The sequence continues at coordinate 47,893 of NZ_JAMYBV010000025.1, forward strand.
CCTGTTCGCAGGGTTCCCAGCCCTTGGGCACGCGCAAGCCCGGGCGGGCGCCCAGCAACCGTGCCATCAGCGGGTCGACCGACAGCGCCGCGGCAATCCGCGCCGGCTGCGCATCCAGGTCGAACACCCGACGCAAGCGCGCAATCAGCCCTGGCACCTGCGCCGCGCCCACCCCACTCAAACGCACCTGCAGGCAAGCCCCCGGCTTGGCCTGCAACAGCCCCTGGCACCCGGCAAAGACCAAGCTGCGCCGGTACACCCCCTCGCTGCAGGCCTCGATGCCGGGGATACAGCGCGCGGCGAGGAAGGCCAGCGTCGAGGGCCAGTGATAAGGCTGCTGGTAACGCAGCCAGAGCAGATGCTGGCCGTCCGGGCGCAGGCTGCGCCTGACAGCGTGTAAACGGCTAGGTCGGGTCATCGTCACATCTTGCTGGCTTGGCCGTCCTCCGACAAGCCAGCGCTACAGATTGGCCAGTTGCGCCCGGCAGAACTCGACGAACAACTGCGCGGGCTTGGTCAGTTGCATGGGTTTCAAGTGCGCCGCAGCCAGCCCGGACAAGGCCACCGGCTCGGAAATATCGAGGGTCACCAAGCGCTGTCCGTCGTAGCTGAATTCAGAGTGCGGCAGGGCCACCAGCAACGAAAAACCGAAGCCCTGCCCAACCATGCCGCGCACCGAATGTCGACCCCCGGATAACGATGCCGCTGCTCGCCGTCTGTACATGCGCAATACAAAAACATCCCCCTCCAATGGAGGGGATGTTTGCCTTTCAGCGCTTTTGACCGGCGTTAAACGCTCAGTCGAAATCCCAATCTGGCTGGCAATGCCCTGCGGATGTCAGGTAGGTACCTTCCGGACATGGCGCCTTGTACAGATAGGCGTGGGCAACCTGGGTCAGCCCTACAGTGGACAACAGAGCAATCAGGGCAATTTTTTTCATGGTGTTTCCCTTTGAGCGAAATTTCTGGATCTAGCTGCGGCAGTAGAATTGCCTCAATCCTTTCAGCCATCAGCCCGACAGACTTTACCGACGGCCCAAGCCATAATCTTTCGCCAAAGCCTTGCGATCCATCTTGAAATTTAATTTGACCGTGCAGGAAACCGCCCACCCCTGAACAGATTGTGTCATCGCTCCTACGAGCGATTACCACAGGCGCAAACGCTTGCCGACCTAGAATTGATCAGTCGAACTCAAACGCCGGCTGGCAGTGCCCCACTGGGGTACGGAACGTATCGTCAGGGCAGGCTATCGGCGCAACGCCACCATAATGCCCAAGCCCTACCACCTGCAGCCCAACAGCGTCAGCGCGCTCCCCGGGAGCATCAACAAGGGGGAACAAAGCAGGGTGGGTGGTAGCCAACAGCACGATCAACGCGGTTGCATTCATATCGAACTCCTTGAGTAAGTGAGCTGGACCGTGTACCGCAGGCTCAGCCCCGACGACTCTATCCCTCAGCCATGCTGCCGATCATGCCCAAGCCCCCTCACCGGCTTTGCGTCCGTTCCGTTGATGTCGTGCGCAAAGCCTCGCAAACCTGGCTTAGGTGTAATCTTGCCGACCACGCCCTGCTCCCAGCATCCCGCGCTCGACGATAAAATCGATCACAGCCTGCAGGCCCTCGCCCTTTTTCAGGTTACTGAACGTCCATGGCCGCTGCGGGCGCATGCGCTGGGTATCACGCGCCATCACCTCCAGCGAGGCCCCCACGTAAGGCGCCAGGTCGGTCTTGTTGATCACCAGGAAATCCGACTTGGTGATACCCGGCCCGCCCTTGCGTGGGATCTTCTCGCCTTCGGCGACATCGATCACATAGACGGTCAGGTCGGCCAGTTCCGGGCTGAAGGTGGCACTGAGGTTGTCGCCGCCACTCTCGACGAAGATCACCTCGAGGTTGCCGAACTTTCGCGCCAGGGCCTCGACCGCGGCCAGGTTCATCGAGGCATCTTCGCGGATCGCGGTGTGCGGGCAGCCGCCGGTTTCGACACCGACGATGCGCTCGGGCTCGAGGGCCCCGGCTTCGGTGAGGATGCGCTGGTCTTCCTTGGTGTAGATGTCATTGGTCACCACGGCGATCTGGTAATCATCGCGCATAGCCTTGCACAGGGCTTCGAGCAGCGCCGTCTTGCCGGAGCCGACCGGGCCGCCGACGCCGACACGCAGGGGTTGCTGGTAGTTTTGCATGGGGCAGTCCTCAGGAACGGAACAAACGGGTGTATTGGGTTTCGTGGCGTGACGAGGCAATCGCCAGCAGTGGCAAGCCACCACCGAGCTGGTCGTCCTGCAGCAGCAAGGCCTGGTCGAGCACGGCGGGCAGCTCCGCGCCCAGGTCGCGCAACAACGTCTGGGCGGCTTGCTGGCCGAACGGCACCAGCTTGACCCCGGCCATCACCGCCCCTTCCAGCCAGGCGTAGCCATGGCCCAGGGCAAGCTGGCGCAGCGGAATCGACCAATGCGCGCCCAGCCAGGCCATGCCACCGAGCTGGCTGAGCTCCAGGCTGGACCGCCAGGCCGGCTCCTGGGCCAACTGCCAGCCGTCGAGCAGCCGTGCCAGGGCGCTGCCGCGCTGGCGCTCTTCCAGGCGCAGCTCGGCGGTCTCGCGGTTGGCCAGCAGAAAATGCGACCAGTGGGCGAACGCTTGCGCATCCTGGGCCTGGCAGGCGTGGTAAAGGCGGGCCAGTACCGGCCAATCGAGACAGCCCAGGGTGTCGCGCACTTGCTCGTGTTGCCAGGCGGCAAAACCCGCGGCGCCCTTCACCCAACCGGCCTCGACAGCCCATTCCAGGCCTTGCGAGTAGGTAAAGCCACCCACCGGCAGCCCTGGGCTGGCCAGTTGCAGCAGGCGCAGCAGCGCCAGGTCGCTGGGCATCAACCGGCCAGTACCAGCGCGGCACCGGCGAGCAGGCCGCCACCAAAGGCTTTTTGCAGGCCCGTGTGGCGCCGCAGCAGGCAACCGACGCCGAAACCCGCCGCCAGCAACAGGCCACTTACCGTGACAAAGCCGGCACTGAACAACCAGAACGCGCTGGGCGTGGCCTCCACGCCATGGGCCCAGCCGTGGAACAGGGCGAATACCGGCATGATCAGCGACAACAGCAACTGGCGGCTCGGCAACAGCATCGCGGCACCCGCCACCAGCAACGAACCGACGATCATCTGTTCCATGCCGATCACATCGCCAAACAGATGGCCACCCACCGCACCGCCGAACATCGCCGCCAGGGTCGCCAACGGCAGGACCAGGCTGCGCCTGGTCAGGGCGGCGAGCACACCGGTACCCAGCAGCATCAGCAAGTGATCCAGACCAGTCAGCGGATGCAGCAAGCCATCCTGCAATGGATTGGCGTCATGCCCGGGATGGGCGAATGCTGGCAAGGCCACCATCAGCAATACAAGGGCGAAAGTCTTTTTCATCACAAGCTCCAAGGGTCAGGAATGAGCGTTAAGGCGTACGAACGGGTGGTCATGGCCATGCGCGGTACTCTGGTAGGCGCCGGCCTCGGGCTCGAACGGGGCGTGCTCGGCATCAACCTGCAGGCCCAGGCCACGCAGCATGGCGTCAAGTACATGGTCGCGCTGGTAGCGCAGCAAGCCTGGCTCGATCTGCAGCGGCACATGGCGATTGCCCAGGTGGTAGGCGGCACGGGCCAGCAGGTGCGGGTCGGCGCAACGCACGGTGGACACCGCCTCAGGGGCGGCCAGCACGCGAATGACCTGGGCGCCCTGGACGTCGGCCAACAGTTCGCCGCCACGCAGCAGGTGGCCGCGTTCAAGCATCAGCCCGGCCTCGCGGCCATCGTCGAGGGTGACGCGCAGGCGGCTCTTGATCCGGCTGTCGACATCGAGGGTGACGGTACCGGTGACCGTGGCGGCATCGCCGAGTCGTTGGGTCAGGACGATCATGTTCACTCCTTCAGAACAGGAAATAGCGCTGGGCCAGGGGCAGTTCATGGGCCGGTTCGCATACCAGCAACTCACCGTCGGCACGCACCTGGTAGGTCTGCGCATCGACTTCGATCAACGGCTGCAGGGTGTTGTGGAGCATGTCGGCCTTGCGCACCCGGCGGCAGCCCTGGGCCACGCCGATCAGGCTGCGCAGGCCAAGCTCTTCGGCCAAGCCACGCGCCATCGCGGCCTGGGGCAAAAAGGTCATGCGCGTGGCATGCCGCGCCGCGCCCAAGGCGCCGAACATCGAGCGGTAATGCACCGGCTGCGGCGTGGGAATCGAGCCATTGATATCGCCCATCGGCGCCATGGCGATCATTCCACCCTTGAGTACCAGTGCTGGCTTGACCGCGAAGAACGCTGGCGCCCAAAGCACCAGGTCAGCCAATTTGCCGACCTCCAGCGAACCGACCTCGTGGCCGATGCCGTGGGTCAGCGCCGGGTTGATCGTGTATTTGGCGATGTAGCGCTTGACCCGGAAGTTGTCGCAATAGCCGTTGTCCGGGGCCAGCGGGCCGCGGCGCAGCTTCATCTGGTGCGCCACCTGCCAGGTGCGCAGCACCACCTCGCCGACCCGGCCCATGGCCTGGGAGTCGGACGACGTCATGGCGAAGGCGCCGATATCGTGGAGGATGTCCTCGGCGGCAATGGTCTCGCGGCGGATGCGCGACTCAGCAAAGGCCACGTCCTCGGCGATGCTCGGGTCCAGGTGGTGGCAGACCATGAGCATGTCCAGGTGCTCGTCGACGGTGTTGACCGTGTACGGCAGGGTCGGGTTGGTCGAGGACGGCAGCACGTTGGCCTGGCCGGCCGCGCGGATGATGTCCGGGGCGTGGCCGCCGCCAGCGCCCTCGGTATGGAAGGTGTGGATGGTGCGTTCGCCGATGGCGGCCAGGGTGTCCTCGATGCAGCCCGACTCGTTGAGGGTGTCGGTATGGATCGCCACCTGGATGTCCATGTCCTCGGCCACGCCCAGGCAGCAGTCGATGGCCGCCGGGGTCGAGCCCCAGTCCTCGTGCAGCTTCAGGCCCACGGCACCGGCGGCGATCTGCTCGCGCAGGGCCTCGGGCCGCGAGGCATTGCCCTTGCCCAGCAGGCCGATGTTGATCGGCAGGCTGTCGGCGGCCTGGAGCATGCGCGCCAGGTACCAGGGGCCAGGGGTGCAGGTAGTGGCATTGGTGCCGGTGGCCGGCCCGGTGCCACCGCCGATGAAGGTGGTGACGCCGCTGGCCAGCGCTTCCTCGACCTGCTGCGGGCAGATGAAATGGATATGCGAGTCGATGCCACCGGCAGTGACGATCTTGCCTTCGGCGGCGATGACCTCGGTGCCTGGCCCCACCGGGATCGTCACGCCTGGCTGTACATCGGGATTACCGGCCTTGCCGATGGCGGCGATGCGCCCGTGCTTGATGCCGATGTCAGCCTTGACGATGCCCCAGTGGTCGATGATCAGGGCGTTGGTCAGCACCAGGTCCATGGCCTCGGCGGCCAGCATCTGGCCCTGGCCCATGCCGTCGCGAATCACCTTGCCGCCGCCGAACTTGACCTCCTCGCCATAGACCGTGAAGTCCTGCTCCACCGCCACCCACAGCGCGGTGTCGGCCAGGCGCACGCGGTCGCCGACGGTGGGGCCGAACATGTCGGCGTAGGCCTGCCGGGAAATACGGCTCATGCCCTGCCCTCCAACGCGCCCATCACCTTGCCCTGGAAGCCATGCACCTCGCGCTTGCCGGCATAGGCCACCAACTGGACGGTACGGGCCTGGCCCGGCTCGAAACGCACCGCGGTGCCGGCCGGGATGTCCAGGCGAAAGCCGCGGGTCGGCGCACGCTCGAACACCAAGGTGTCATTGACCTCGAAGAAGTGGTAATGCGAACCGACCTGTACCGGGCGGTCGCCGTGGTTGGCCACGCTGACGCTGAGCGTCTGGCGGCCGACGTTGAGTTCGATATCGCCGGCGGCGACCTGGATCTCTCCGGGAATCATGGTCAATACCTCAGACGATGGGGTCATGCACGGTCACCAGCTTGGTGCCGTCGGGGAATGTCGCTTCGACCTGGACGTCGGGGAGCATCTCGGGCACGCCGTCCATCACCTGTCCACGCCCCAGTACTTCGCGGCCCAGGCTCATCAGCTCGGCCACCGTGCGCCCATCGCGAGCACCTTCGAGCACCGCGGCGCTGATCAACGCCACCGCTTCCGGGTAGTTGAGCTTCAGGCCGCGGGCCAACCGGCGCTCGGCCAGCAGCGCGGCGGTGAACAGCAGCAGTTTGTCTTTCTCTCTCGGGGTCAGCTCCATGGCGGCTCTCTCAGGTGGCCCAGATGCGCGGCGGGCACGGCGCCAGGCCGAGCACGGCCGGGCGCAGCAGGTGCCAGAGGCGCTGCAGGTTGTGTTGCAGGTGTTGGTTGTCGTGGTCGAGCAGGCGGATCACCAGCAGCGGGCCGAGCAAGGTGGCCCCGGCCGGCGTGGGCAAGCCATCGAGCAACTGGCGCACCTGCTCCAGCACGGCCGGGTCGGCGGGCGTGGCACAGAAGGTGGCGAGCAAGGGATGGCCCGCGAGCTTGTCCAGGTGGCCGCCCTCGATGCGCAGGCGCTCGTGCAGGCCGGGTTCGTCGGGCAGCTCGATGCACAAGCGGCTGTCCAGCGCGCCCTGGGCGAAACCTTCGTTGATCACCGGGCGGCCCAGGCACAGGGTTTCCCAGGCCAGCAGGCGGGCGCCGGGCTCGAGGATGAACTGGCTGTCGAGGCTGGCACGGGCGCCATTGAAGAAAATGCTGTCCTGCGGCAGCCACTCCAGGGTGCTGCCGGCCTGCAGGTAAAAACGTTGGGCAAGGCGCGCGGTCGGGCCGACGCTACGGTAGAACTTGCTGGCTCCCGGCATGGTCAACAACGCATGGCTGCCCGTCTCGAGATGGATATCCAGGTCCAGCCGGTCCCCGGCAACGATGCCGCCTGGTGGGTGCAGCACATACACATGGCACGGCGCGCCTTCCGGATGGAACGGGCGCTGCACCAAAAGAGGTCCGACATGGCGCCGCGCACCAAGGCGGGTCACCCCCTCGCGCAGGTTGAAGCGCAACTGCAGGTGGGCACTCCAGCCTGGGTCTGCCTGCGATGCCTCTATCCGTTGCCCCAGTGTCATCCTGCTACCCCTGAGATCCGTGGCCTGGCGGCCGTCTGGAGGGTCATGGGCCGGTCGCGCGCAGGCGCACCGGGTTGACCACTCGATCAAATTCGCTGGCTGGATATAGCAGGGAGCGGGCCAACTGCGCAGGTGAACGCAGATGAAACTTGCGAACCGCCGGTCAGTGCGCCTTGCTCCGCCTTAGAGCCCGCGCGACACTGCTGCTCCGTTCCGGTGCCCGTCAGGTCAGCCCATGCCCGCTACCGCCCTGCCCCAACCCGCCGGCCTGGGTATCGCGCTGCGCCGTTGGCGCCTGCTGCACCGGGTCAAGCAAGCGCACGCCGCCCAGCTGTTCGGCGTGGCGCAATCGACCATTTCCCGCTGGGAGAACGGCCAGCAACTGATGAGCCCGCAGGAGCAGGCACGTCTCGGGCAACTGCTCGGCGCCCGTCTGAGTGCCGCCGCCGACCAGGCGTTGGCCCGCTTGGTGGAGGGCAACCAGCGACCGGTGCACCTGGTCTGCGACCTCAGCCACCGCCTGCTGGCCTGCTCGCCCTCCCGCGCCGCCGAGTTCGCCCTGCCGCTGTCAGACCTGCTGGGGCGCTCGCTCTGGCGCTTCAGCAGCGAGGCGATCATGCAGCGCGAGGCCAGCCTGCAGGCGCTGGGCTGGCGTGAACAGCTGGCGCCACCAGCGCTGGAGTTCGACACCGGCCACAATCGCTCGCGGCTGGTACCGATCACGGCCGGGCGCTGCCGTTGGACCCGTCTGCTGCTGGCCGACGGCAGCGCCGCGCGCCTGGTCGAAACCCTGGCGTGAGCCTGCGCGCATAAATTATCCGTGGCCCACGGGCGGCCCCGCGCCTAGGCTAGCGGGCTGTATCCACCTGGGGAGTTGAAATGGATCACCTATTGCTGGCCAACCGCCTGGCCTTTCTGCGCGAGGCCGAACGCCTCAAGGACGTGCTGCGCAGCGCCCACACGGCCACCGGCCGCACCGAGAGCACCGCCGAGCACAGCTGGCGGCTGTGCCTGATGGCCCTGGTGTTCGCCGACCAGATGCCTGGCCTGGATCTGTTGAAGGTCGTGCAGCTGTGTGTCATCCACGACCTGGGCGAGGCCTTGCACGGCGACATTCCCGCCATTGCCCAACACCCCGGGCAGGACAAGGACCAGCAGGAGTTCGCCGACCTGCGGCAACTGTGTGCGGTGCTCGACGAGCCGCTGCGCACTGGCATCCTCGACCTGTGGCAGGAGTACACCGCCGCACGCAGTGCCGAGGCCCTTGCGGTGAAGGCGCTGGACAAGCTGGAAACCCTGCTGCAGCACACCCAGGGCGCCAACCCGCCGGACTTCGACTACGCCTTCAACCTCGACTACGGCCGCCGCTATACTGACGCCGCGCCGCTGTTCCAAGCCCTGCGCGAGCAGATCGACGAGCAGACGCGCAAGCGCATGACGGCGCCCCAGCCCCCCGCCAAGCAGTGAGCCTGACTATGCAATTCGCCCCCGCCATTGCGATTCTGCGCATCTTCTCGGTGGAAAAGGCCCGGGAGTTCTACCTCGACTTCCTCGGCTTCACCCTCGACTGGGAGCATCGCTTCGCCGCCGACCTGCCGCTGTACATGCAGATTCACCGCGACGGGCTGATCCTGCACCTGTCCGAACACCATGGCGATGCCACCCCCGGCTCGGCGGTGTTCGCCCGGGTCGCCGACCTCAAGGCCCTGGAGCGCGAGCTGCTGGCCAAGCAGAATGGCTACGCGCGCCCCAAGGCCGAGGTGGTGGACTGGGGCCTGGAGATGCAGGTGGCCGACCCGTTCGGCAACCGTCTGCGCTTCTGCCAGCAGATCGACGACTGATGGCTGGCAATCGCCGAGCACTGGCGCGCCTGGAGCGCGAGCTGGTCGCCTGCCTGACCGACGCCTGCACCGTCGCCCAGGCCGAGATCGTCGGCTTTGCCTGGCTCACCCATCGGCTCGACCTCGATGACTTCCCCGCCAGCCTGCGCATCACCTGGGTGTTCACCGACGACACCGACATGGCCCGCGCACTGGCCGGCGCGGACAAGGCGCGGATGATCGCGCTGACTGGCCAGGCGCTGAGCGAGGCAGGCATCGCGCTGGACCCTGTGGCCTGGTATGTGCGTTTCGACAGCGAGGAGGCCTGCTGGCGCGATCATGGCGGCGACTGGAACCGGCGCTTGCGCTGAGCCTTTCAAGCCCTGCGCGGTTGTGTAGGAGCGGCCTTGCGTCGCGATAGGGCTGCGCAGCAGCCCCGGGATTTCAGGGTTTGCGCATAAATTGCTGGGGCTGCTGCGCAGCCCTATCGCGACACGAGGCCGCTCCTACAGGGGAGTGCGCATGTGCTGACGACGCGCTTAGACGAAAACGTTGCCTTCCAACGCCTCGCTGGACTAGTCTTGCACGCACGCCACACCACGAGGTATTCGTCCAATGCGCCATTGATGCCGCCGTCAGCCTGACGGCCAGTCTTCAGACTCCGGTTCGCACCGGGGATGTCGCGGCATGAGTGGAGTTGTGCATGACGAACTCGTCGATCCTGACGCTGGACAGCGTCACCCTGGTCCTGCCCGATGGCAGGCCGCTTTTCACCGACCTCAACGAATCCTTCGACCTGCGCCACACCGGCCTGGTCGGACGCAACGGCGTTGGCAAGAGCCTGCTCGGGCAACTGCTGGCCGGCCTGCGCGAACCCAGCCAAGGTCACTGCCTGCGCCATGGTCGAGTGCATCATCTCGAGCAGCAGCTGCTCGCCAACAGCGCCACGCTCGCGGACCTGGCCCAGGTCGGTGGCACCCTGCGCGCCCTCGAACGGATCGAACGCGGCAGCATCGATCCGGCGGACTTCGACGCAGTCGGCGATCGCTGGGACATCCGCTCGCGATTGCAGGCCCAGTTGCAACGCCATGGCCTGGGTCACCTCGACCCGCACTGCCCGGCCAATCGCCTGAGCGGCGGCCAGGCCATGCGCGTCGCCCTGCTCGGCGCCTGGCTGAGCGAGGCCGACTACCTGATCCTCGACGAGCCAAGCAACCACCTGGACAGCAGCGCCAGGGCCATGCTGCTGGACATGCTCCAGGGCTGGGAAAAAGGCCTGCTGGTGATCAGCCACGACCGGGCACTGCTCGGGCACATGGCACGCATCGTCGAACTGTCGCCCCTTGGCCTGCGCGCCTATGGCGGCGATTTCGATTTCTACCGCCAGCAGAGTACCGCGCAGGCCGCACTGGCCGCGCAGCAATTGCTGCGCCTCAAGCAGCAGCGTCAACGCCAGGCCCTGGCATTGCAACGTCAGCGCGAGAACCTCGAACGTCACCAGGCCCGCGCCGGGCGCCAGGCCAGGCAGGCGAACCAGGCGCAGATTCTGCTCGACCGCCAGCAACAGCGCAGCCAGGCCACCGCCGGGCGCCAGTGCCGCGAGCAGCAAGACGCCAAGGTGGCGCTGGACGAACAGGTGCGCCAGGCAGCGCGCCAAGTCGAGCGCGAGGTGCCGATCATGCTGCACGTCCCCACGCCGCAACGGCATGCGGGGCGCGAGGTGCTCGCCCTGGAGGGTTTGCGCCTGCCACGGGGCACGACGAATGCCCTGGACCTGCGCCTGTGCCTGGGCCAGCGGCTGGGGGTGGTGGGCGACAACGGCAGCGGCAAGTCCACCCTGCTGCGGGTGGTGGCCGGTGAACTGGCGCCGCGCGCGGGCAGCCTGCGGCTGACCGGCGAAGTGGCCCTGCTCGACCAGCACGGCAGCCGCTTGGAACCGCGACAGAGTGCCGTGGAACACCTGCGCGCCGCCAACCCTCGCCTGCAGCGCGACGAACTGCATCGTCGCCTGGCGCAGCTGGGCATCGATGTGGCACGCATCGCCCTGCCCGGTGCCCTGCTCAGTGGCGGCGAACGGCTTAAGGTCGCGCTGGCTGCGGTGCTGTACCGGGAGCAGCCATTGGACCTGCTGCTGCTCGACGAGCCGAACAACCACCTCGACCTGCCGTCGCTCGAGGCGCTGGAGCAGTTGTTGCGACAGTTCAAGGGGGCGCTGCTGGTGGTCTCGCATGACCACGTTTTTCTGCACAACCTGATTCTGCAGGACTATCTGCGTTTAGGCTGAACTCAGGCTCGCCCGGCGGATTGCGTGACTGGCCGTTCCCGATCCGCGCCGGATGTATTATGGTGGCGGGGTGCGCATATAAAAGCAGCCCGCCGTGTTCGGGCGTAGAGCAATGAGGGTGTCATGAGTAACGAAAGCATTAACTGGGACAAGCTGGGTTTCGACTACATCAAGACCGACAAACGTTACCTGTCCGTATGGCGTAACGGCGAATGGGACAAGGGCACCCTGACCGAAGACAACGTGCTGCACATCAGTGAAGGCTCCACTGCCCTGCACTATGGCCAGCAGTGCTTCGAGGGGCTGAAGGCCTACCGTTGCAAGGACGGCTCGATCAACCTGTTCCGCCCTGACCAGAACGCCGCGCGCATGCAGCGCAGCTGCGCTCGCCTGCTGATGCCGCAGGTCCCCACCGAGGTGTTCATCGAAGCCTGCAAGCAGGTGGTCAAGGCCAACGAAAAGTTCGTGCCGCCCCACGGCAAAGGCGCGCTGTACCTGCGCCCATTCGTGATCGGCACCGGTGACAACATCGGTGTGCGCACCGCGCCCGAGTTCATTTTCTCGATCTTCGCCATCCCGGTGGGTTCGTACTTCAAAGGCGGCATGAAGCCGCACAACTTCCAGATTTCCAGCTTCGACCGCGCCGCGCCACAAGGCACCGGCGCGGCCAAGGTCGGTGGCAACTACGCCGCCAGCCTGCAGCCAGGCGCCGAGGCGAAAAAAGCCAACTTCGCCGACGCCATCTACCTGGACCCGCTGACCCACACCAAGATCGAGGAAGTCGGCTCGGCCAACTTCTTCGGTATCACCAAGGACAACGAATTCGTCACCCCGAAATCGGCCTCGGTGCTGCCAGGCATCACCCGTCTGTCGCTGATGGAACTGGCTGCCTCGCGTCTGGGCCTGAAAGTGGTCGAAGGCGATGTCGAGATCAACAAGCTCGACCGCTTCATCGAGGCCGGCGCCTGCGGCACCGCCGCAGTAATCACCCCGATCGGCGGTATCGAGTACAACGGCAAGCTGCACGTGTTCCACGACCTGGAGAAGGTCGGCCCGGTCACCCAGAAGCTCTACGCCGAGCTGACCGGCATCCAAAGCGGTGACGTCGAAGCGCCAGCGGGCTGGATCGTCAAGGTCGCCTGAGGCCTGCGCCTGCAGTGAACAAAGGGGGCATGCCAGCGATGGCATGCCCCCTTCGCGTATGGCGCCTACCGTTCCATTGATCCAGATGAATTTTTCTTAAATCGCCGCTTGTCTATTCTTTGGCACAATCAGGTCTCCACTCGCCGCCCAGGAACCAGCATGCCTCGCGTACTGACCATCGAAGACGACGCCGTCACTGCCCAGGAAATCGTCGCCGAACTGTCCAGCCACGGGCTGGAAGTCGACTGGGCCGACAACGGCCGCGAAGGCCTGGCCAAGGCCATCGCCGGCGGCTACGAGCTGATCACCCTCGACCGCATGCTGCCCGAGGTCGATGGCCTGACTATCGTCACCACCCTGCGCAACCTGAAGATCGCCACGCCAATCCTGATGATCAGCGCCCTGTCGGACGTCGACGAACGCGTCCGTGGCCTGCGCGCCGGTGGCGACGACTACCTGACCAAGCCATTCGCCTCCGATGAAATGGCCGCCCGGGTCGAAGTGCTGCTGCGGCGCAACAGCGTACCGATGACCCAAACTCGCCTGCAGGTGGCCGACCTGGAACTGGACCTGATCAGCCACGAGGCGCGTCGGGGCGAGCAGTCGCTGAACCTGCTGCCCACCGAATACAAGCTGCTGGAGTACCTGATGCGCCACTCCGGCCAGGTGATCACCCGGATGATGATCTTCGAGGAGGTCTGGGGCTATCACTTCGACCCCGGCACCAACCTGATCGATGTGCATATCGGCCGCCTGCGCAAGAAGATCGACTCGCCCGGCCAAAGCCCGCTGATCCGTACCGTGCGGGGCTCCGGCTATGCCATTGCCGAACCCGTCTAAAGGCTGGAGCTCCTCCACCAGCCGCCTGCTGGCGTTGTACAGTTTCCTGTTCGTGGCCTGGAGCAGCATCCTCATGGGGGTGCTGTACTTCGAGGTCACCAGTTACCTGAACAAGCTCACCCGTCACTCCATGCTGCAACGCCAGCACCTGTTCGCCCACATGAGCGGCAAGCAGCTGGACGATGCGCTGATCGCCAGCCAGGCCTTCGAAGAACGCAGCTTCGATGCCTACGGCCTGTTCGACCCCCAGCTCAACCCCATTGGCGGGCGCATCCGCAACATCCCTGCGGAGTTAGGTCTCGATGGCAAGGTCCATGAACTCAAGCGTTGCCTGGACGCCGACGACCCGCACCTGCCCCGCGACAGTTGCGACGCGGTGGCGATCAAGGTCCAGGACGGCCGCTGGCTGGTGCTGGTGCGCGACAACGGCTCGTTGTTCGTGGTAACCCGGATCATCCTGCATGCCCTGCTCTGGGGTATCTCGCTGACCCTGATTCCCGGTTTTGCCGGCTGGTACCTGTTGCGCCGCCGGCCACTCAAGCGCATCCGCGCCATCCAGGACCAAGCCGACCTGATCGTCGCCGGCGACCTCACCCACCGCCTGCCGCTGTCGGCCCGACGCGACGAGCTGGACATGCTGGCGGCCATCGTCAACGCCATGCTCGACCGCATCGAGCGGCTGATGCACGAGGTCAAGGGGGTGTGCGACAACATCGCCCACGACCTTCGCACGCCCTTGACCCGGCTGCGCGCCCAGCTGTACCGCATTCGCCAGCAGAGCCCGGCCGGCTCCGCCGAAGGCGAGGCGCTGGATCAGGCGATTGGCGAGACCGACACGCTGATGGCGCGTTTTCGCGGGCTATTGCGCATCAGCGAGCTTGAAGACCGGCAGCGACGCGCCGGCTTCGTCCAGCTCGACCCGCAGGGGCTGCTGGTGGAGTTGCACGACTTCTACTTGCCGCTGGCCGAGGACGGAGGCATCCGTTTGCACCTGAAACAGCCCGCGCAGTTACCGGCGCTGCATGGTGACCGCGAGTTGCTGTTCGAGGCATTGGCCAACCTGGTGGGTAACGCGATCAAGTTCACCCCCGAAGGCGGGCAGGTGCGCATCGAGGCGCAGGAAAACCCCCAGGGCGTGCAGATTTCGGTCGAGGACAGCGGCCCGGGGATTCCGGCGGATGAACGCGAGGCGGTGCTCAAGCGCTTCTATCGCAGCGAGGAAGGCCACCGTCATGCCGGGTTCGGGCTGGGCTTGTCGATCGTTGCAGCGATCGTCGACCTGCATGGCTATGGATTGGAGGTGGGGGCCAGCGAATTGGGTGGGGCAAGGCTGGTGCTGCACTGCACCAAGGCGGCCTGAACCGCAGATCCCGTAGGAGCCTGCTGGCGAACCAGACGACGCGGTGACTGGCACCGGCTGCGCCGGTGTTCGCCGGCAAGCCGGCTCCTACACTAATTACCGCATGCAATACCTGTAGGAGCCAGCTTGCTGGCGAACCAGGCGCCGATCAGTCAGCCAGGCGCCAGGTGGTGGCACCCTTGCTGTCTTCCAGCACCACGCCCATGGCGGTCAGCTGGTCACGAATGCGGTCGGACTCGGCCCAGTTCTTGTCGCTGCGCGCCTGCAGACGCGCCTGGATCAGCGCCTCCACTTCGGCGGCGTCGACCTTGCCCTCGGCACCGGCGCGCAGGAAGTCATCGGCCTCCAGCTGCAGCACACCCAGCACATCTCCCAGCTCGCGCAAGCGGCCCGCCAGGCCGGCGGCGGCCTCAGGATCGCTGTCGCGCAAACGGTTGATCTCGCGCACCAGGTCGAACAGCACGGCACAGGCTTCCGGGGTACCGAAGTCGTCGTTCATCGCCACGGTGAAACGCTCGACGAACGCCTCGCCGCCCTGCGCCGCTACCCGTGGCAGGCCACGCAAGGCGTGATAGAAGCGCTCCAGCGCGCCCTTGGCATCACGCAGGCTGTCCTCGGAGTAGTTGATCGCGCTGCGGTAATGGCTGGCCACCAGCAGGTAGCGCACCACCTCCGGGTGGTACTTGTCGAGCACATCGCGGATGGTGAAGAAGTTGTTCAACGACTTGGACATCTTCTCGCCATTGATGCGAATCATGCCGCAGTGCATCCAGGCGTTGGCGTACGGTTTGCCGGTAGCGGCCTCGCTCTGGGCGATCTCGTTCTCGTGGTGCGGGAACTCCAGGTCGCTGCCGCCACCGTGAATGTCGAAGCTCTCGCCCAGGCAGCAGGTGGACATCACCGAGCACTCGATGTGCCAGCCCGGACGGCCCGGGCCCCACGGCGAATCCCAGTATGGCTCGCCCGGCTTGACGCCCTTCCACAGCACGAAGTCCAGCGGGTCCTGCTTGGCCTCGTCGACCTCGATGCGGGCACCGATGCGCAGGTCTTCGATCTTCTTGCGCGACAGCTTGCCGTAGCCGGCGAACTTGCCGACCCGGTAGTACACGTCGCCATTGCCCGGGGCGTAGGCGTAGCCCTTGTCGATCAGGGTCTGGATCATCGCATGCATGCCGCCGATGTGGTCGGTGGCACGCGGCTCCTGGTCCGGCGGCAGGATGTTCAGACGCCGCTCGTCCTCGTGCATCGCATCGATCATGCGGGCGGTCAGCGCGTCGAACGACTCGCCGTTCTCATTGGCCCGGTTGATGATCTTGTCGTCGATGTCGGTGATGTTGCGCACGTAGGTGAGCTCATAGCCGCTCTTGCGCAGCCAGCGGGTGACCAGGTCGAAGGCCACCATGCTGCGGCCGTGGCCAAGGTGGCAGTAGTCGTACACGGTCATGCCGCACACGTACATGCGCACCTTGTTGCCATCGAGCGGCTTGAAGGCTTCCTTGGTCTTGCTCAGCGTGTTGTAGATCGAAAGCACGGCGTTTCCTCAGCTGCCCCAGGAGTCACGCAGGGTGACGGTGCGGTTGAACACCGGGCGACCCGGCTGGCTGTCTTTCAGGTCGACGCAGAAGTAGCCTTCGCGCTCGAACTGGAAGCGGTCCTCGGCCTGGGCCTGGGCCAACGAAGGCTCGGCGCGGCAACCGCTGAGCACCTGCAGCGAATCCGGGTTGATGTTGTCGAGGAAGCTGCCGCCGTCCTCGGTCTTCTCCGGGTTGGCGGAGCGGAACAGGCGGTCGTACAGGCGCACCTCGCACTCGACGCTGCCAGCGGCCGGCACCCAGTGGATCACGCCCTTGACCTTGCGGCCCTCGGGGTTCTTGCCCAGGGTGTCCGGGTCGTACGAGCAGCGCAGCTCGACGATGTTGCCATCGGCATCCTTGATCGCCTCGTCCGCGCGGATCACGTAGCTGCCGCGCAGGCGCACTTCACCGGCCGGTTCCAGGCGCTTATAGCCTTTTGGCGGCGCTTCCATGAAGTCGTCACGGTCGATGTACAGCTCGCGGGCGAACGGCAGCACGCGCACGCCCATGTCCTCTTTCGGGTGGCGCGGCAGCTCGAGCTGCTCGACCTGGCCCTCGGGGTAGTTGCTGATGACCACCTTCAGCGGGCGCAGCACGCACATCGCGCGTGGCGCGGTACGGTCGAGGTCGTCGCGGATGCTGAACTCGAGCATCGACATGTCGACCACGCCGTCGGAACGGTTGGTGCCGATCATTTCGCAGAAGTTGCGGATCGAGGCCGGGGTGTAGCCACGACGGCGGTAGCCCGACAGGGTCGACATGCGCGGGTCGTCCCAGGCCTCGACATGGCCTTCGTCGACCAGTTGCTTGAGCTTGCGCTTGGAGGTGATGGTGTAGTTCAGGTTCAGGCGGCTGAACTCGTACTGACGCGGGTGCGCCGGTACCGGCAGCTTGTCGAGGAACCAGTCGTACAGCGGACGGTGGCTTTCGAACTCCAGGGTGCAGATCGAATGGGTGATGCCTTCGATAGCGTCCGACTGGCCATGGGTGAAGTCGTAGTTGGGGTAGATGCACCACTTGTCACCGGTCTGGTGGTGGTGGGCATGGCGGATCCGATACAGGATCGGGTCGCGCAGGTTCATGTTCGGCGACGCCATGTCTATCTTGGCCCGCAGCACCCGCTCGCCATCCTTGAACTCGCCGGCCTTCATGCGCGCGAACAGGTCGAGGTTATCCTCGACGCTGCGCTCGCGGAACGGGCTGTTCTTGCCCGGCTCGGTCAGGCTGCCGCGGTATTCCTTGGCCTGCTCGGGGGTCAGGTCGCAGACATAGGCATTGCCCGACTTGATCAGGTCCACCGCCCAGTCGTGCAACTGCTCGAAGTAGTCCGAGGCGTAGCGCACCGGGCCTGCCCACTCGAAGCCCAGCCACTTGACGTCACGCTGGATGGAGTCGATGTACTCCTGGTCTTCCTTGGCCGGGTTGGTGTCGTCGAAACGCAGGTGGCAGGCACCGCCGAATTCCTTGGCCAGGCCGAAGTTGACGCAGATCGACTTGGCGTGACCAATGTGCAGGTAGCCGTTGGGCTCCGGCGGGAAACGGGTGACGATGCTCTGGTGCTTGCCCGCGTCCAGGTCGGCCTGGACGATCGGCCGCAGGAAGTTCACAGGGACGGCGGGGGCGCCTTTGGCAGCGGCGTTTGGCGCGTTGTCGGCAGTGGGCTTGCTCATAGTGTCCTTGAATGCAGGTAGCCGGCCGGGTAGGCCGATTGAATCAAAGCGCCTATCATAGCCGAAGCAGTCAAGCTGCTGACAGCCGAAGCACTGACAAAGTGGCGCGTTTTGTCGCCGCAACGGTCTACAATCCAGCAGAATCACCACCCAGTGGCGTGTGTCGCGGTCGCCTGATGCTGCGTCAAGTTGACCGAGCGCAGCGCGCACCCTATTTCCCGTATGCCTTGAAAGAGCGAATTTCAGCATGTCCAAAGTCAAACTGAGCACCAACCACGGCGATATCGTCCTGCAACTCAATGCCGAAAAAGCCCCGCAGACCACCGAGAACTTCGTTCAGTACGTCAAGGAAGGCCACTACGATGGCACCGTCTTCCACCGCGTGATCAAGGGTTTCATGATCCAGGGCGGCGGTTTCGACGCAAACATGAGCCAGAAGAAGACCCGCGCCAGCATCCAGAACGAAGCCGACAACGGCCTGAAGAACGACAAGTACACCATCGCCATGGCACGTACCATGGAGCCGCACTCGGCCTCGGCGCAGTTCTTCATCAACGCCTCCGACAACGGTTTCCTCAACCACAGCGGCAAGAACGTGCAGGGCTGGGGCTACGCGGTCTTCGGTGAAGTGATCGAAGGCAAGGAAGTGGTCGACGCCATCGAGAAAGTCGCCACCGGTTCCAAGGCTGGTCACCAGGACGTACCGAAAGACGACGTGATCATCGAGAAAGCCGAGATCATTGAGTGATTCTGCTGATCTCCGATCTGCACCTGCAAGAAGAACGCCCGGACATCACCCGGGCGTTTGTTGATCTGCTCGAAGGCCGTGCGCGGCATGCCAAGGCGCTGTACATTCTCGGCGACTTCTTCGAGGCGTGGATCGGCGACGATGCCATGACCCCGTTCCAACAGTCGATCTGCCAGGCCCTGCGCCAGCTGGCCGACAGCGGCACGGCGATCTACCTGATGCATGGCAACCGCGACTTTCTCATCGGCCAGGCGTTCTGCGAAGCGGCCGGCTGCACCCTGCTGGACGACCCTTGCGTGGTCGAGCTTGGCGGCCAGCCGGTGCTGCTGATGCATGGCGACACCCTGTGCACCCGCGATGTCGGCTACATGAAACTGCGTCGCTACCTGCGCAACCCGCTGAGCCTGTGGATCCTGCGGCACCTGCCGCTGTCCACGCGGCGCAAGCTGGCGCGCAAGCTGCGCAGCGAGAGCCAATCACAGACACGAATGAAGAACACCGAAATCGTCGATGTCACCCCGGAGGAAGTGCCGAAGGTGATGGCGGCGCACGGTGTGCGCACACTGGTACACGGCCATACCCACCGCCCGGCGCTGCACAAGCTGGTGGTCGATGGCCAGCCGGCGCGGCGTATCGTGCTGGGTGACTGGGATCGCCGCGGCTGGGCGCTGCAGGTGGATGAACAGGGCTTCCAGCTGGCCCCGTTCGAGTTCGCCTGAACGCCAGCCCCCTGTAGGCGCGGCCTCGTGTCGCGAAAGGGGCGCGCAGCGGCCCCAGGTTTCAGCGTTCATGCAGTAATCGCCGG
>NZ_JAMYBV010000026.1:0-67208 GCF_024126635.1 Pseudomonas sp. VA159-2
CTCAAGGAGTTTCGCGTTCCGTTGTCGCTGGAAGTGGGGCGCATTATAAGGGGATCTGGAACCGCGTCAACCTTTAATTCCAATATTTTCAAATAATTAGGGGAAGGACCGCGTCAGGGGCGCCAGGGGCCCCGCCATAAGCCTTGCAGCGCCTATCAGATCGAGCGCCGCGCGGGCGGCGCTCGATCTACCAGGCGCTGAATGCCTAACGGCGAACACCCTCAACACCAACACAACCTCCAGCCAGACACCTCCAAACATCACCCCCTCACCACTATCTGTATAGCCACAGCCATTGCATCCCCTACCCGCAATTGCGCACTATATTGCGCACCTTGCCCGCCCAACCACGGACCTCCCCAAACATGAACACCCCCCAACGCAGCCTGGCCGCCACGCTATTCCCCATCGGTCTGCTGCTGATCGCCATGGCCTCCATCCAATCCGGCGCATCGCTGGCCAAAAGCATGTTCCCCATCGTCGGCGCACAAGGCACCACCACCCTGCGCCTGATCTTCGCCAGCATCATCATGGTGCTGTTGCTGCGCCCCTGGCGCGCACGGCTGGATGCCAGCACCCTGCGCAGCGTGATCATCTACGGCATGGCCCTGGGCGGGATGAACTTTCTCTTTTATATGTCCTTGCGCAGCGTCCCACTCGGCATCGCCGTCGCCTTGGAGTTCACCGGCCCACTCACCGTGGCGCTGCTGGCCTCGCGGCGAGCATTGGACTTCGTCTGGATCGCCCTGGCCGTGATCGGCCTGCTGCTGCTGATACCCGTCGGCCAGACCGGCGGCGGCATCGACCCGCTTGGCGCCGGCTACGCGCTGGGGGCCGGCGTATGCTGGGCGCTGTACATTCTATATGGGCAACGCGCCGGAGCTGAAAACGGTATCCAAACCGCCGCCCTGGGCGTGGTGATCGCCGCGCTGTTCGTCGCCCCCATCGGCATCGTCCATGCCGGCAGCGCCCTGCTGACACCCGCCCTGCTTCCGGTGGCCCTGGCCGTGGCGGTACTCTCCACAGCCCTGCCCTACAGCCTGGAAATGGTCGCCCTGACCCGCATGCCTGCCCGCACCTTCGGCACCCTGATGAGCATCGAGCCGGCATTCGGCGCGCTGTCCGGGCTACTGTTCCTCGGCGAGCAGCTCACGCTCTGGCAGTGGCTGGCCATCCTTGCGATTATCACCGCGTCAGTAGGGGCGACCCTGTCGATGAAGCGCGAAAGCAACCCGCCGGTGGCCGCCGACTGAATTGAGAAATATTTTCATTTGAATGGTTATTCATCCTTGTACCGCTCAGCTTCGCTGATTAAGCTGTCATAAAATCATAATCATGACGCTATCTACTGGGCGGAAAAGGGAAGCCAGGGAACATCAGGGAAGACACGAAGCGCTGACGACAGGCCCGCAAAGTAGTCGGGCCGCATAAGGACAGGAATGAAACGTATTTTGCTCATCCTGGCCATTCTGGCCATGGCCGGATGCGCCGCAACCGCCAACACCGAGGTGAAGCGGGGGAAAAAAGGCCTGCATATCAACTGCTCGGGGCTCTCCTCGTCGTGGGAGAAGTGCTACAACAAGGCCGCTAGCTCCTGCAGCAGCAAAGGCTACAAGGTTATCGCCCGCTCAGGCGACACAGACGAAGAGCCTGGCGACTATGTCTTTGGCATCAACCCCGCAGGCTATACCAGCCGCAGTATGATCGTGATCTGCAAATAACGAAAAGGGCAGCCAGGAGCTGCCCTTTGAGTTTCCGATCGGCCTGTTAGATCGGCGCAGTACGCCGTTCCAACCATGCCAACGCGTCCCCGCTCAGCAATGGGGCCAGGCGTTCGCGCACCGTCTGGTGATAGCGGTTCAACCAGGCGATGTCCTCGCTGCCGAGCGCCTCGACCAGCAGGCAGCGCGTATCGATCGGGCACAGGGTCAGCGTTTCGAACTCGAGGAAGTCACCAAACTCGCTGCTACCGGCCTCGCGATTGACCACCAGGTTCTCGATGCGCACGCCCCACTCCCCCGGCCGGTAGGTACCCGGCTCGATCGAGCTGATCATCCCTGGCTGCATCGCCGTCTGCGGCGCCGGGACGGCCTGGTAGGCAATCACCTGCGGCCCTTCATGCACATTCATGAAGTAGCCGACACCATGGCCGGTACCGTGTCCATAGTCGACCCGGTCGGCCCAGATCGGCGCCCGGGCAATGGCATCGAGCAGTGGCGAAAGGATGCCCCGGGGGAAACGCGCCCGCGACAAGGCGATCATGCCCTTGAGTACCCTCGAGCAGTCGGCCTTTTGCGCCTGGCTCGGCTCGCCAATCGGCACCATGCGGGTAATGTCGGTCGTACCACCGAGATATTGGCCACCTGAGTCGATCAGCAACAGCCCATTACCCTCGATCACGGCGTGGGATTCTTCGGTGGCGCGGTAATGCGGCATCGCGCCATTGGCGTTGTAGGCGGCAATCGTGGAGAAGCTCAGCGACACGTAGCCAGGGCGACGCGCCCGCGCCGCGCTCAGCTGCTCGTCGATGGTCAGCTCGGTGATCCGCGCCTGCCCTTGATGCGCTTCGAACCAGGCGAAGAACTCGCACAGCGCCGCACCGTCCTGCTCCATGGCCTGGCGAATATGGACCAGGTCGCCCTCCCCCTTGCGTGACTTGCTCAGGGTGGTCGGGTTGACGCCCTCGATCAGGCGCACCCGGGCATCGAGGTTATCCAGCAAGCCCTGGGTAACCCGGGCCGGGTCCACCAGCAGGCTGGCGCCCGGGGCGATCGCCTTCAACGCCGCGTCGATATCGCGATAGTCGCGCACCTCGATTCCATCCGCCGCCAGTACGCTACTCAAATGCCCGTCCACCTTGCCCGCGCCAACAAACAGCAGGGCCTGGTCCTGGCTGACCAGGGCAAAGGCGACGAACACCGGGTTATAGGAAACATCACTGCCCCGCAGGTTGAACAGCCAGGCGATATCGTCGAGTGTGGCGAGGAAATGCCAGTCGGCCCCCTTGTCGCGCAAGGTATTGCGCAGCTCGGCGAGTTTTTCCGCGCGGTTGACCGTGGCATGGGGCGCCAGGTGCTGGTACACCGGGTTCGCAGGCAGTGCAGGGCGATCATTCCAGACCTTGCCCAGCACATCCAGATCGCTGCGCAACCGCCCATTGCGGGCTTGCAGACGCTCGCTCAACTGGCGCGCCGAAGCCAGCGCCAGCACCGCCCCATCCACGGCGACGGTACCGCCCTTTTCGCCCAGCCACTCCAATGCACCGGGATGCCCAGGGCGCAACTTCATGAGCTCGATACCGCTGCCGGCCAGCTCTTTTTGCGCTTGCTCCCAGTAACGGCTGTCGGCCCATAGCCCGGCGAAGTCAGGGGTCACCACCAGGGTGCCGACCGAACCCTGGAACCCGGACAACCACTGGCGCCCCTGCCAATACCCAGGCAGGTACTCGGACAGGTGCGGGTCGGCGGACGGCACCAACAGGGCATCCACGCCCTCGCTGGCCATGACTTCGCGCACGCGGGCCAAACGGGCCGGCACGCTTTGCTGAAGGGGGGACTGACTGTTCATGCGCACTCCTGCGAACACATCTCGACTGATCCAGGCCGTCGATAATGAAACAGCCGGCCTGCGCCCGCAATCTCCACGACCGTAACAAGGCATGCATTGCCCCAAGTGCCCTGTCGACCGTCGATCAGCGAGGCTGAACCAACCGTCGGTCAGCCCCTCACAGCCTTTACCTACCGTACGCACGCGAGGCCAGCCATGCCCACCACCCGCGGGCCGAAAACCGCTGTCGTGCTGCTCGACAACCGCGAGCACACACCGGAGCACGAGCATGCGGTGCACCTCAAGCTCGCCGACTGCCTGGCACAGTTGCTGGGCGTCGAGCACCAGCAGCCGTCGCCGTCACCGCAGGCCGGCGCAGGGCTCTATCACGTCCCGACCCAGACACTGATCGACCCCGCGCGCTACCAGCCGTTAGGTATCGAAAGCGAGGACGACCTGTTTGGTGGCCTGGTCAGCCAGCCCTTCATGGCAACCAAGGCCATCTCCCATCCGCTGCCTGCGGGCGCCTGCTTCCCGCCGGGCTGGACCGACGGTTTCGCCCAGCAGGCCAGTGATGCCCTGCTGCGTGGCTACACGGTGTTCGCCAAGCAGGATGCCCGGCGCGCCGCCGCCCTGCTGTTGCGCGAGGGCAAGGTGCGGATCAAGCCGGTACAGGCCTGCGCTGGGCGCGGGCAACAGGTAATCGAAGATCTCCAGGCGCTGGAGCCGATACTTGCGGGCATGGATGAACAGGCCCTGGGTTTGTGGGGGCTGGTGCTGGAAGAGGACCTGAGCGCCGTCCAGACCTTCAGCGTCGGCCAGGTGCGCGTCGCCGGCCTGACCTTGAGCTACCACGGCACCCAGCAACTCACCCAGGACCACGACGGCAGTGACGTCTACGGCGGCTCGGACCTGGTGATCGTGCGCGGCGACTATCTGCAATTATTGCAGTTGCCGCTGGAGGATACTGTGCGCCTGGCGGTCAACCAGGCCGTTCGCTACGAGCAGGCCGCCGAGCGGCACTTCCCGGGCTTGCTCGCCTCGCGCCGCAACTACGACATCGCCCGTGGCCAGGACAGCCATGGGCACCTGCGCAGCGGCGTGCTGGAGCAGTCCTGGCGCATCGGCGGCGCCAGCAGCGCCGAAGTGCTGGCGCTGCTGGCGTTTGCCGCCGATCCGGCGCTGCAGGCGCTGCGCGCCTCGACCCACGAAGTGTTCGGCGCCTGCCCGCTACCGGCCGACGCCACGCTTTTCTACCAGGGGGATGACAGTGAACTCGGACAACTCAGCAAGTATGCACGGATCCGCGACCATGACCGTAGAGAGTGAAAGCATCGAACTGCAGGTCGCAGGCGAAACCATTGCCGGCACTTTGGTCAGCCCCGGCAGCCGCATGCCGGGCATCCTTTTCGTCCATGGCTGGGGCGGCAGCCAGCAACGCGACCTTGCCCGCGCCCGGCAGATCACCGGGCTGGGCTGTGTGTGCATGACCTTCGACCTGCGCGGTCACGAAAAAACCGAAAGCCAGCGCCTGACCGTCACCCGCGAACAGAACCTCGACGACTTGCTGGCCGCCTACGACCGCCTGGCCGGCCACCCCTCGGTAGACCCCAGTGCGATCGCCGTGATCGGCAGCAGCTACGGCGGTTACCTGGCGACACTGCTGAGCACCCGTCGGGCCGTGAAGTGGCTGGCCCTGCGGGTGCCGGCGCTGTACTGGGACGATGAGTGGAACACGCCCAAGCAGGGCCTCGACCGCCAGCGCCTGAGCGCCTATCGCCTGCGCAGCCTGGGCCCGACCGACAACCGCGCCCTGGCGGCCTGCGCCGAATTCGGCGGCGACGTGCTGCTGGTGGAGTCGGAGCAGGACGACTACGTGCCGCACAGCACACTGATGAGCTACCGCTCGGCCTTCGTCAGCGCCCATTCGATGACCCATCGTCTGGTCGATGGCGCCGACCATGCGCTGTCCAGCGAACAGAGCCAGAAGGCCTACAGCGCGATCCTCGCCGCCTGGATCAGTGAGATGGTCATCGGCGCCCGCCTCGACCGCTACCCGCACTACGCGCCCTGGTACGCCTGAGCCGCACCAACCTGGCAATGCAAGCCGCCATCGGCGCCGCGTACCAGGCTGCGCAGCGTCTGGTACGCGGCGAAGTTCACCCCGCGGGCTTGGTGCTGGCACAACAGGTCGAGGAACGGCTCCTCGACGAAATAGCCCGCCGCCGCCGCCCAGGCCTGGCGTGACTGCCACTGCAGGTGCTGCAGCACTCGCTGGCCGTCGTCACTGACCTGGATACTGACATGCAGCAACCCGGCGCAGCGCTGCGCCAACTGCTCGCTACGGCTGACCAGGGCCTCGGCCAGCGCCTCCTGGCGCAGAGCGGGCACGTTGTACTCGATCATCTGGGTGAACCACAGGGAATGGGTGTTGGCCGCCATCGCGGATCTCCTCGTTTCGGACACTTGCAGCAGATGGTCGAGGAGGGTAAAACCTCCAGTTAACTCAAGGTCAAGGATTTTCTTGCCGATGAAATCGCCCTCCTCCCAGAACCGCCTGCTCAGCGTCGGACAACTGGCGGCCCGCAGCGGCGTGGCGGTGACCGCCCTGCACTTCTACGAAACCAAGGGGCTGATCCACAGCACTCGCAATGCCGGCAACCAGCGCCGCTACCCGCGGGCGGTGTTGCGCCGGGTGGCGGTGATCAAGATGGCCCAGCGCCTGGGTATTGCCCTGGGCGACATCGCCAGGGCCCTGGACACCCTGCCCTGCGACCACCCCCCCACCGCCGGGGACTGGCAGCGCCTGTCGGCGCAATGGCGCGAGGACCTGACCCGGCGCATCGACGAAATGCTCATGCTGCGTGACCAGCTCGATGGCTGTATTGGTTGTGGCTGCATGTCGCTGAAAGAGTGCCCGCTGCGCAATCACCATGACCGGCTGGCCGACGAAGGCCCAGGGCCGCATCCGCCCAGCCAGGCCTGAGGCTCAGCCGCAGACCACCGCGAACCGTCGCCGGTAGTCGCTGGGGGTCATGCCGGTCAGGCGCTGGAACACCTTGCGAAAGGCGCCAGGATCCTGGTAGCCAACGCCCCAGGCGATCTGCTCGACGCTGCGCCGGGTGAACTCCAGCAAGCGGCAAGCGCGACCCACCCGGACCTGCTGGGCATATTCGGTGGGACGCAAGCCGGTGGCGGCGCGAAAACGGCGCAGGAAGGTGCGTGGCTCCAGGCCCGCGCAACGCGCCATGTCCGCCAGGCTGGCTGCGCGAGCTTCATCGCCTTGCAGCCAATGCTGAACCTTCAGCACCGCCTCATCGCCATGCTCCAGCCGGGGCTGGAACAGCGCCCCCGGCAACGGCGCGGGCGCGGGTTCGACCGACAGGTAGCGCGCGGTTTCGCGGGCCAGACCATGGCCGACGAAACGCTCGATAAGGTGCAGCCCCAGATCGGTCCAGGCCATCAGCCCCGCCGAGGTGACGATATCGCCATCATCGAGCAGTGGCTGACTGCCCTGCACCCGCACCTGGGGAAAGCGCTCGCTCAAGGCCTGGGCGTAGTTCCAGTGGGTGCATGCCGGACGTCCATCGAGCAGGCCGCTGCCGGCGATGAGGAATACGCCGATGCACACCGAAGCCAGCACCACGCCCTGGGCATGCAGTGCACACAGCGCCGCGCGATGGGCCTGCAGCAACTCGGCCGATGGCGTGGCCGCCAGGCTCGGCGGGATCATCAGCGCGCGCAGGGCGTGCCCGGGGCCAGGGTGCGTATCCGCGATCACCTGCAACTGCCCACTGGCCTCGAGCTGCCAGTGGCTGACCCGAAGCGCCGGCAGCTCGTGATCGCCCAGCTGCCCGGCCACCCGATTGGCCACCGCGAACAGGTCGGTCATGCCGTGCACGGCCGCACTTTGCGCGCCGGGGTAGCACAGCACGCCGATTTCCAGGCTGTCAGTTTTTGCCGTCATTGTGTCGCTCGCGCCAATCCTCAAACAGGTCGGCCAAGCCTATAACTATCGGCAGTTCATCACTACTGCCGCAGGAGGCACCATGAGCAAGCAGGCCCTGATCATCATCGATATCCAGAACGACTACTTCCCTGGCGGCAAATGGACCCTGGACGGTGCCGACGCCGCCGCCGACAACGCAGCGCGCCTGCTGGCGACAGCGCGTGAACGGGGTGAGCTGGTGGTGCATGTGCGCCATGAGTTCGCCAACAGCGATGCGCCGTTCTTCGCCCCGGGTTCGGCGGGGGCGCAGATCCACCCCAAGGTGGCACCGGCGCCGGGTGAGCCGGTGCTGCTCAAGCAGCAGGTGAACGCCTTTCGCGACACCGAGCTCAAGGCGGTGCTCGATCAGCACGGCATTACCAGCCTGAGCATCGTTGGCAGCATGAGCCATATGTGCATCGATGCGGCCGTACGCGCCGCGGTGGACTTCGGTTACGCCGTCAAGGTGGCCCACGACGCCTGCGCCACCCTGGCCCTGGACTTCGCTGGCAAGCAGGTGCCGGCGGCGCAGGTACAGGCCACGTCGATGGCGGCGCTGGCCTTTGCCTATGCCGAGGTGGTGAGCACCGACGAGCTGCTGCGTGCCTGAAAGCCGACCCTGACACCGCTGCCCTCCTGCTCGGCGCCTACAGGTGGCAGTGGGCGATGCGCTCAGATCACCACGTTGCGGACAAAACGCACGCTTACCTCGCCGTCATTGCGGTAGGCGTAGCGGCAATCGCTGGGGAAGACAAAGAACTCGCCCTGGGCCAACCGCCGCTCGCCGCCCTCCATGATCAGGGTCAGGCAGCCTTCGGCCACGTAGATCTGCTCGCTCCAGCCGGCCGCGTCGGCTTCGCTGGCATAGCATTCGCCAGGCGCCAGGGTCCACTCCCAAAGCTCCACCTCGCGCCGTGCCGGGCTGCTGCCCAGCAATACCGCTCGGCTGGCGGGGTGCTCGCCAGCCCAGGCCAGCTCGTCGATGCGGCTGGGGTCTCGGCGCTCCGGCGCCTGGATCAACGTACTGAAGGCCACCCCCAGCGCTTCGGCGATCAGGTCGAGGGTGGTCAGGCTGACATTCTTCTCGCCCGCCTCGATGGCCACGAGCATGCGCCGGCTGACCCCGGAACGCTCGGCCAGGGCGC
The DNA here is from genome assembly GCF_024126635.1 of Pseudomonas sp. VA159-2. Lineage (NCBI taxonomy): Bacteria > Pseudomonadati > Pseudomonadota > Gammaproteobacteria > Pseudomonadales > Pseudomonadaceae > Pseudomonas > Pseudomonas sp. VA159-2. Next base: position 8,680 of record NZ_JAMYBV010000026.1, read on the forward strand.
TCTGGCTCAGGCCAGCATCGCCACGCAAGCGGCGAACGTTCTGGCTGACATGCTGCAACACCGAAGCCCGGTGCTCGGAATCTTTGTGCACTATATTGCTCACTGGGAGGGGCTGCGCAGTATACTGCCCACTTTGCGGCGAATTGTGCGCCGCCCCTTCCGAGCACGCAAGACCATGAGCCAGAGCGCCCCCCACACAGCCGCCGTCACCTTCCGCCTGAGCAAGGCCGAACTGGTGCTGGTGTTCATCACCATGCTCTGGGGCGGCACCTTCCTCATCGTGCACAACGTCATGACCGTCAGCGGGCCGATGTTCTTCGTCGGCCTGCGCTTCGCCGCCGCCGCCCTGTTCGTCGGGCTGGTTTCGGCACGCTCGCTGGCGGGGCTGACCTTCACCGAGCTCAAGGCCGGGTTGCTCATCGGCGTGTCGATCATGCTTGGCTACGGCCTGCAGACCATGGGCCTGCAAAGCATCAGCAGCAGCCAGTCGGCCTTCATCACCGCGCTGTACGTGCCGTTCGTGCCGCTGCTGCAATGGCTGGTGCTGGGGCGTCGCCCGGGGTTGATGCCAAGCATCGGCATCGGCCTGGCGTTCGTCGGCCTGATGCTGCTGGCCGGCCCCGAGGGCGGCTCGCTGCATTTCAGCGAGGGCGAACTGGTGACCCTGGTCAGCGCCGTGGCGATCGCCGGCGAGATCATCCTGATCAGCCGCTACGCCGGCAAGGTGGACGTGCGTCGGGTCACCGTAGTGCAACTGGCCACTGCCTCGGCGCTGGCGTTTCTGATGATCGTGCCGACCCAGGAGCGCATTGCCGATTTTTCCTGGTTGCTGGTAGCCAGCGCCGTGGGCCTGGGGGCGATGAGCGCGGTGATCCAGGTGGCGATGAACTGGGCGCAGAAGTCGGTTTCGCCGACCCGCGCCACGCTGATCTATGCCGGCGAGCCGGTATGGGCCGGGATTGTCGGGCGTATTGCCGGCGAGCGCCTGCCAGGCGTGGCCCTGATCGGCGGCCTGCTGATCGTGCTGGCCGTGGTGGTGAGCGAGTTGAAGATTCGCCGTCAGGATCCAGCCGACGCCTTGCAGGACGATGAGCCGCGTCAGCGCGAGGCGGGACTGTAACCCCCCCCCGGCAGCCTCATGCCCTGAGCCAGCCCTGTGGCAGCCGGCTTGCCGGCGATGGGCTGCAAAGCAGCCCCACGGGCGCGCGCTCAGCCGCTATGCTTTGTAAAAAACTGTTATAAAAAAACAGCGTGTCACAGCACATTTGTAGGATCCTGCAACCGCTTGCGTGTTGGTGATCAACCGACCGGCACGTATGATCCTTGGCAAACTTCTCCAGAACAGAACGCTATGTCATTGATTGTGCTATTGCTTCTGCCCTTCGTGGGCAGTTGCCTGGCGGCTGTCCTGCCGCACAACGCACGTAACGCCGAGTCCATTCTCGCCGGGCTCGTGGCCCTGGTCGGCACCATCCAGGTAGCGTTGCTGTACCCGCAAGTCGCCCACGGCGGGGTCATCCGCGAGGAGCTGCTATGGCTGCCCAGCCTGGGCATGAACCTGGTGCTGCGCATGGATGGCTTCGCCTGGCTGTTCAGCCTGCTGGTGCTGGGCATCGGCACCCTGGTGTCGTTGTACGCCCGCTACTACATGTCGCCCCAAGACCCGGTGCCGCGGTTCTTCGCGTTCTTCCTCGCGTTCATGGGCGCCATGCTCGGCCTGGTGATCTCCGGCAACCTGATCCAGCTGGTGTTCTTCTGGGAGCTGACCAGCCTGTTCTCGTTCCTGCTGATCGGCTACTGGCACCACCGCGCCGACGCCCGCCGCGGTGCCTACATGGCCTTGATGGTCACGGGGGCCGGCGGCTTGTGCCTGCTGGTCGGGGCCCTGCTGCTCGGCCATGTGGTCGGCAGCTATGACCTGGACAAGGTTCTGGCTGCCGGCGACACCATCCGCCAGCATGCGCTGTACCCGGTGCTGCTGCCCCTGATCCTGCTCGGCGCGTTGAGTAAAAGCGCGCAATTTCCCTTCCAGTTCTGGCTGCCCCATGCCATGGCGGCGCCCACCCCCGTCTCGGCTTACTTGCACTCGGCGACCATGGTCAAGGCTGGGGTGTTCCTGCTGGCGCGCCTGTGGCCGGTGCTCTCGGGCAGCGAGGAATGGTTCTGGATCGTCGGCGGCGCCGGCGCCGCCACCTTGCTGCTCGGCGCCTTCGCCGCGATGTTCCAGAACGACCTCAAGGGCCTGCTGGCCTATTCGACCATCAGCCACCTGGGCCTGATCACCCTGCTGCTGGGCCTGAACAGCCCGCTGGCGGCCGTGGCCGCGGTGTTCCACATCCTCAACCACGCCACCTTCAAGGCCTCGTTGTTCATGGCCGCGGGGATCATCGACCACGAAAGCGGCACCCGTGACATCCGCCGCCTCAGCGGCCTGTTCCGGCTGGTGCCGTTCACCGCCACCCTGGCCATGGTCGCCAGTGCCTCGATGGCCGGCGTGCCATTGATGAACGGCTTCCTGTCCAAGGAGATGTTCTTCGCCGAGACCGTGTTCATCAGCTCCACCGCCTGGGTCGAGGCCACGCTGCCGGTGATCGCCACCCTGGCCGGGACCTTCAGCGTGGCCTACGCGCTGCGCTTCACGGTCGATGTGTTCTTCGGCCCGCCGGCCCAGGACTTGCCGCACACCCCCCACGAACCGCCGCGCTGGATGCGCGCGCCGGTCGAGCTGCTGGTGCTCACCTGTCTGGTGGTCGGCATTTTCCCGGCACAATCGGTCGGCCCGCTGCTGGCCGCCGCCGCCCTGCCGGTGGTCGGCGGCACCCTGCCTGAGTACAGCCTGGCCATCTGGCACGGCTGGAACGCCCCGCTGATCATGAGCCTGATCGCCATGTGCGGCGGCATCGTCCTCTACCTGCTGCTGCGCAAGCAGCTGCAACGCGGCCGCTTCCCCTACCCGCCACTGATCGAGCGGTTCAACGGCAAGCGCCTGTTCGAACACGGCCTGGTCCGCCTGATGCTGCTGGCCCGTCACCTCGAACGGCTGCTGACCACCCGCCGCCTGCAGACCCAGCTGTTCATGCTGGTGCTGGCGGCCTTCATCGCCGGCCTGGTGCCGCTGCTGTACAGCGGCCTGAGCTGGGGCGACCGGCCGAAGATTCCTGGATCCGGCGTGTTCGTCGCGCTGTGGCTGATCGCCATTGCCTGCGCCATTGGCGCCGCCTACCAGGCCAAGTACCATCGCCTGGCGGCGCTGATCATGGTCGGCGTCTGCGGCCTGATGACCTGCATCACCTTCGTCTGGTTCTCTGCCCCCGACCTGGCCCTGACCCAGTTGGCGGTCGAGGTGGTGACCACCGTGCTGATCCTGCTCGGCCTGCGCTGGCTGCCACGGCGTATCGAAGGCGTCTCGCCACTGCCCGGCAGCCAGGACCGCGCGCGCCTGCGGCGCCTGCGCGACCTGGTGCTGGCGGTGCTGGTGGGTGGCGGCATGGCGTTGTTGTCGTACGCCATGCTCACCCGCCCAACACCCAACGACATCTCCTCGTTCTACCTCAGCCGCGCCCTGCCGCAAGGTGGCGGCACCAATGTGGTCAACGTGATGCTGGTGGACTTCCGCGGCTTCGACACCCTCGGCGAGATCACCGTGCTGGTGGCGGTGGCCCTGACCGTGTTCGCCCTGCTGCGCCGCTTCCGCCCACCCAAGGAGAGCATGCAGTTGCCCGCCCAGCAGCGTCAGCTGGCACCGGACGTGGTCACCGACCTGGTCAACCCGCGCCACGCCACCGATACCGCGCTGGGCTTCATGATGGTGCCGGCCGCGTTGGTGCGCCTGCTGCTGCCGATCGCCCTGCTGGTATCGATGTACCTGTTCATGCGCGGCCACAACCAGCCGGGCGGCGGCTTCGTCGCCGGCCTGGTGATGTCGGTGGCGTTCATTCTCCAGTACATGGTCGCCGGCACCCAGTGGGTCGAGGCGCAGATGAGCCTGCGTCCGCTGCGCTGGATGGGTACGGGCCTGCTCTGCGCCACCCTCACCGGCGCCGGGGCGATGCTGCTCGGCTACCCGTTCCTGACCACCCACACCGCCCACCTGCACCTGCCGCTGCTGGGTGACGTGCACGTGGCCAGCGCGCTGTTCTTCGACATCGGCGTGTACACCGTGGTGGTCGGCTCGACCCTGCTGATCCTCACCGCCCTGGCGCACCAGTCGGTACGCGCCTACCGCCCGGGCAATCCCGGTAAATCCAGCCAAGCAGGAGCCGCCTGATGGAAGAAGTCATTGCAGTCGCCATCGGCGTGCTGGCCGCCTCCGGGGTATGGTTGGTGCTGCGCCCACGGACCTACCAGGTGATCATGGGCCTGTGCCTGCTGTCCTACGGCGTCAACCTGTTCATCTTCAGCATGGGCAGCCTGTTCATCGGCCGCGAGCCGATCATCAAGGACGGCGTGCCGCAGGATTTGCTGCACTACACCGACCCGTTGCCCCAGGCGCTGGTGCTTACCGCCATCGTCATCAGCTTTGCCATGACCGCGCTGTTCCTGGTGGTGCTGCTGGCGTCACGCGGGCTGACCGGCACCGACCACGTCGACGGTCGGGAGCGTGAAGAATGAGCGGGATGAGTCAACTGATCATTGCCCCGATCCTGCTGCCGCTGATCACCGCGGCGCTGATGCTGCTGATCGGCGAGAAGCACCGCTGGCTCAAGGCGCGGCTGAACCTGCTGTCCACCTTCGCCGGGCTCGGCATCGCCATCACCCTGCTGACCTGGGTGCGTACCCAGGGCCAGGCCGAGTCCATCGGTGTCTACCTGCCGGGCAACTGGCCGGCGCCGTTCGGCATCGTGCTGGTGGTCGACCACCTTTCAGCGCTGCTGCTGGTGCTGACCGGCATCGTCGGCAGCAGCGCGCTGCTGTTCGCCCGCGCCCGCTGGGATGGTGCCGGGGCCAGCTTCCACGCGCTGTTCCAGATCCAGCTCATGGGCCTGTACGGTGCGTTCCTCACCGCCGACCTGTTCAACCTGTTCGTGTTCTTCGAAGTGCTGCTGGCAGCCTCCTACGGCTTGCTGCTGCACGGATCGGGGCGCGCGCGGGTCAAGGCCGGCCTGCACTACATCGCCATCAACCTGTTCGCCTCGTCGCTGTTCCTGGTGGGCGCGGCCATGCTCTATGGCGTGACCGGCACCCTGAACATGGCCGACCTGGCACTGAAGGTCCCCCTGGTCCCCGAGGCCGACCGCGGCCTGCTGCACGCCGGCGCGGCAATCCTGGCCATCGCCTTCCTGGCCAAGGCCGGGATCTGGCCGCTGAACTTCTGGCTGGTGCCGGCCTACTCCTCGGCCAGTGCACCGGTGGCCGCACTGTTCGCGATCATGACCAAGGTCGGCCTGTACGCCGTGCTGCGCCTGTGGAGCTTGCTGTTCTCCGGCCAAGCCGGGGCCTCGGCGCAGTTCGGCGGCGAATGGCTGGTGTACGGCGGCCTGGCGACCCTTGCCGTGGCCGCGGCGTCGATCCTCGCCGCCCAGCGCCTGGAGCGCCTGGCGGCCCTGAGCATCCTGGTCTCGGCCGGTACCCTGATGGCCGCCATCGGCTTCGGCCAAGCGGTACTGACCGGCGCCGCGCTGTTCTACCTGGCCAGCTCTACCCTGGCGCTGTGCGCGCTGTTCCTGCTGGCCGAGCTGGTCGAGCGCTCGCGCTCGGCCAACGAGGCGCCGCTGGATGACGAAGAAGATGTCATGCCCTCACCGCTCGAGTCGCTGCACCCACCCAAGGGCATCAACCTCGACGACGAGCAGAAGGCGGTGATCGGCCAGATCATTCCCTGGACCATGGCCTTCCTCGGCCTGAGTTTCATTGCCTGCGCCCTGTTGATCATCGGCATGCCGCCGCTGTCGGGCTTCATCGGCAAGCTCAACCTGATCAGCGCGCTGTTCAACCCCAACGGCCTGGGTATCGCCCCCGAGCAACCGTTGGGCGCGGCGGGCTGGGCCTTGGTCGGCCTGCTGATTCTCTCGGGCATGGCTTCGCTGATCGCCTTCGGGCGCGTCGGCATCCAACGCTTCTGGAAGCCCGAAGAGCGTCCTTCGCCGGTGCTGCGCCGCTTCGAGTGCCTGCCCATCGTCATGCTCCTGGGCCTGTGCATCTTCCTCAGCCTCAAGGCCGAGCCGCTGCTGCGCTATACCCAGGACACCGCCGCCAACCTGCAGGCGCCTGACCGCTACATCGAAGCGGTGATGGCGACCCGGCCGCAGCCCGGCCCGACCACCGCCAGCGCCGAGGTGACACCATGAACCGCCTGTTCCCCGCGCCGCTGCTGTCGCTGGCGCTGTTCGCCCTGTGGCTGCTGCTGAACCTGTCGATGAGCCCGGGCAACCTGCTGCTGGCTGCCGCGCTGGGGGTGCTGGCGCCCATCCTGATGGCGCCACTGCGCCCGCAGCATGCCCACGTCCGCCGGCCACTGACGATCGCCCGGCTGATCTGCCGGGTCGGTACCGATGTGATCCTCTCAAACCTGCAGGTGGCCCGTGGCGTGCTGCGCGCCAGTAGTACGCCGCCGCGCTCGGCGTTCGTGCACATTCCGCTAACGCTGCGCGATGCCCATGGGCTGGCAGCCTTGTCGATGATCACTACAGTGGTGCCGGGCACGGTCTGGTCGGAACTGGCGCTGGACCGCAGCGTACTGCTCCTGCATGTGTTCGACCTGGAGGACGAGGCGGCTTTCATCGCGCACTTCAAGCACACCTACGAACGCCCGCTGATGGAGATCTTCGAATGAGCGGCCTGCTTGCCAATGCCGTCCTCGCCAGCCTGTTCATCTTCGCCCTGGCCATGGGCCTGGCGCTGATCCGACTGTTCCGCGGGCCATCCGCCCAGGACCGGGTGCTGGCGCTGGACTACCTGTACATCCTGGGCATGTTGATGATGCTGGTGCTGGGGATTCGCTACGCCAGTGATACCTACTTCGAGGGCGCGCTGCTGATCGCCCTGTTCGGCTTTGTCGGCTCGTTCGCCCTGGCCAAGTTCCTGCTGCGTGGCGAGGTGATCGAATGACTGAAACCGTCGAACTGCCGTTCTGGCTGGAATTGCTGGTCTCTGCCCTGTTGTTGCTGGGTAGCCTGTTCGCCCTGGTCGGCGCCATCGGCATGCTGCGCCTGAAGGACTTCTTCCAACGCATGCACCCGCCCGCGCTGGCCTCGACCATCGGCGCCTGGTGCGTGGCCCTGGCCTCGATCCTGTACTTTTCGCTGCTCAAGCAAAGCCCGGTGCTGCATGCCTGGCTGATTCCGATCCTGCTGTCGATCACCGTGCCGGTCACCACACTGTTGCTGGCGCGGGCGGCGCTGTTTCGCAAGCGCACCTCGGGCGAAGCGGTACCCGAAGAAGTCAGCAGCGGACGCGACCGCGGCAACTGAGGTGATAACCCTGAATGGTAGCCATGAGCGGTACGCGCAAACTGGAATTTCAGGGCTGATCAGGCCTGGCTCAAACGCTGCAGCTCACGCCGCACCATTGCCGCATAGGGCGCAGGCTTGAGCCGATACAGTTCACCCGCCACCCAGTCGAGCCAGGCGCCTTGCAGTGCATCACGCCGCGCCAACAGCCGTTCGGCCTCCTGGATCGCCTGGGCCTGATACTGCCGGTGAAAGTCCGCCCGGGACTCGCTCACTCGCTGGCCTTGAAGGTGGTCAGCTCGCCTTTGCGCCACTTGGCGACCTTGCCGGTCACTGCCTTGAGCAACTTGCCCAGGCCTTCCTGCACCTGTTGCTGCGCGGCGAATACCAGCATCACGCCGTGGCCATCGCGAAACACGATTCCGTCGCCCTCGGGCACCGAGACAAAGGCGTAATCGCCCTGGCCATAGACGTTCAACTTGATCTCGCGAAAACGCAGTTCCAGCTTGCCGCCTTCGCGGCTAGGCAGCACGGCGGCGCGAAAGTGGTCACCCACCTTCAGCTCCAGGCGTTGCTTGTCATCGACCACCATCGCCTCATCGGTGTCGATCTCGGCCATGTACAGGCCATCCGGGTTCTGCTCGGTAACATAGATGAAACGCCCATGGAACAGCTTGACCAACTTGGCGCGCAAGTCGCCCAAGGCGAACAGGGCATGGGTATCCAGAGTACTGACTGCCAATGAAAGGCTCCTCACATCGATTGCAACCGGCCACGCCACATACGCCTGTCGCGTCAGGTGGCTGCCACTTATTAGTCAGGCCCGCAGGGCCGTGAAACCAGGCAACGAAGCATCCGCGCGGCAAACCTTGCACGCAACCGGGAAAGGATTCACCCAGCCACTGCAAGGCGGCGCGAAGTAAGCTTCGGCATGATTCCGTAATAGGAAACGTAATGTCTGACAGTAAAAAAGCCAGAAAGGATGCGACAAACAGTGTCACCGCTTTCGCCAGAAAGGGCCACTGAGCTTCAGTCGCGCATTACAGGGGAACGAATATGCACGAAAATACCGAAACCCGTCGAGAGGCACGCAACAATTCGTGTCTGGGAATACCCCGTTACATCGTCATTCCCGCCGGTATTGCCTTCTATCATATCGCCGAACGCGACACCGGCCGGGTACGAGGGTTTCGCCAGCGTCACGAGGATGCCTGCGAACTGGCTCGCCACTTCGAACGCTGAATCTCAGGCAACGTGGCACCTGGCCAGTTGCGCCTGCCAAGCCGCCTGGCACTCCAGCGCCTCGTCGCGGCTGGCGAATGCCGTGCCGCGGCGTTCGCCATCGACCAGCACCACCCAGCACAGCCGCCTGCCCACCGCCTGGAACGACCGCGGTACACCACTACCGATCATCACCGCCACATCGACTCGGCTATTCATCATTCCCTCCGGAATTTAATTAGCAACCTAACGATGTGCGCATGATACGGCCTGCCGGAAGCAAAGGAAAGCGCCTGCCAGCACAGCTGTATTGCAGCCAAGGCAACAAAGGCAAGTCAATCCAGCCCCAGCTCCGGGCGATAACCCAGGCGCAACCCACCCCAATGCCGCCCCTGAACGAAGATCGGCACCGACAGATCGTGCATCAGCTCACCCGTATCGCGGGTATAGGTTTGCAAGAGCACCCGCTGTTGGTGGCTACCGCAGCGGATACCCGTGCGATCGTCGAAGGTGCGCTTGCTGCGGTTATGCGCGGTGTCGTGTTGCGCATCACCGGTCAACGGCCGGTTGAAAGCGTTATTGTGGGTGGGCACATAGCCCTGCTGGGTGCAGGCGATGGCATAGACCAACCCGTCATGCTGCAACAGCGGCTCCTGGATCTGCGGCAGCACCGTGTCGGTGTACTGGTCGAAACGCGTGCTGAAGCGCGGCGGCAGCATACCGGGGATCGGCCGGTAGTGCCGATCGAACAAGTCGTCAAGGCTGATCCGCCCCTGCTCGATATCGGCCTCGAAGCGCTCGCCGATTTGCCGCGCACCCTCCTGGGCCAGCTCGAAGACCCGCTGGTGATAGGCATCAAGCCCGACTTCGGCCAGGCGCTCGCTGAGGCTTTCGACCTGCCCCTCCATTTGCACCGCTGCCTTGGCCAGCCGCCGGGTTTGCTGGTCGCTGACCTCAAGGTCGCTGCGCACTTGGGCCACGGCCAGGAACAGGGTATCGAGCTGCACCTGATTGGTCTGCGTACCTTCGGCGATCTCACCCACCTGCCCTTCGACGCTGGCAGCCAGCTCGGCGATGTGCGCCAATTGCCCGCCAGTGTGCTCGACTTGCTCGACGCCCTGGCCAAGGTCATCGGCCAGCCCGCGAATCTGCGCCACGACCTGGGCGGTGCGCGCCTGGATGTCCGCCACCATCTGCCCCACCTCCTCGGTGGCACTGGCGGTGCGCCCGGCCAGGCCACGGACTTCGTCGGCGACCACCGCGAAGCCACGGCCGTGCTCACCGGCCCGCGCAGCCTCGATGGCGGCGTTGAGGGCCAGCAGGTTGGTCTGGCTGGCAATGGCCTGGATCACCAGGGTGACCCGGGCGATGTCTTCGCTGCGCTGGTGCAGCGCCTCGATCAGTTCGCGGCTGGCGCTGGCCCGGGCACTCAGGTCACGCATGCGTTGGATCGACTCGGCGAGTACCACGCTACCTGCCACACTACTGCCATGGGCCGAGCGCGCGGCCTCCAGGGCTTGCTGGCTGAGCTGGGCGGTGACCTGTTCGGTACTGATCATGATCTCGGCGCTGCCGACGATCTCCTGGGCGGCGCCCAGTTGCGACTGCACCCGAGCCGCCAATTGTTGCACCGAGTGGGCCACCGCCGCGGCCGACAGGGCGTTGTGGCTGGTACCGCGCGCCAACTCCTGCAGCAGCTCGCCGCTCTGCCCTTGCGCCGGTGCCGCCTGCAACGGCCGCGGGCGTCGCCCATGGGGTAGCCACAGCACCAGCAACCCCAAGGGTATGGCCAGGTACAAGGCCAGCCCAGCGTAGGCCATGGCTGCCAGCAGCGCGCACACAGCCACCCCCTGCACCAGGGCGATACCGTTCAGGGTTCGCGCAGGCACGGGCGCTACCGTCGACAGAGATCCTTCTCGCATCATCTTCGTGGTCCATCCGCATGTCGTTTTTGTGACGTCATTAAACGCCACTATAACGCCATTATCCAGGCACCCTCAGGCACAAGGCGGCCACGCTTGATACAAGACAAGAAAACACGAAGGCCCCAGGGATCGCTCCGTGGGGCCTTGCGCAAGGCGTTGGATCAGATCTGCCGCTGGTGGCGGTCGAGCTGTTCGTGACGCTCCTGGGCTTCGATGCAGTACTTGGTGGTCGGGCTGATCAGCAGGCGCTTCAAGCCGATCGGCTCACCGCTGTCATCACACCAGCCAAAGCTCTCGTCGTTGATGCGGTCCAGGGCCATCTCCAGCTGCGGCAGCAGGCGCTGGTCGCGGTCGATGGCGTTTACCAGCCAGGTGCGTTCTTCCTCGACCGATGCCACGTCAGCGGGATCCGACGGGGTATCCAGGCTCTCGATGGCGGTGCGGCTGAGTTCGATGCGCTCGTGGGTTTCGACTTTCATCGCCTGTAGCAGCGCGGTGAAGTACGCGAGCTGCTCGGCGTTCATGTAGTCATCGGCCGACATGGCCAGCAACTGTTCCTTGGTCATCGATTTCTCTATGAAAAAATGTGCATATGGGCGATTCGGTTGCCGCCGACGACGCTGCGGCGGCGACGGAATTCTTCAAGCGCCAACCGGCACTCTTTTACAGGGGGCGGCAGTCTAAGGTGCCAAGCGGCGGTGGGCAACACAAATGACGGAGGAATTGACTGAAATCACCAGGAATCTGCCCGCTGGTGTCGGATTTTCACGGCGCTGCGCGCCTGGTAGGCGCGAGCAGGCAATATGCCGCAACAAATGTCGACTTGTCTGGCCAGCAACGGGCGCCGTGGTGCGGTAGTTGACTAGCGCACGGCAGCAGGCAGAACCGGGCTTGATGGGACGTCCTCACCCAAAGGCCACCGCCATGAACGACAACCTGCAACAACGCCTGGCACAATTCAGCCGTCTCGACTGCAAGGTCGCCAAGCGCTTCAACGATCGCCCGACCTTGCTGGAGACCGCCGAGTATCTGCTTTTCGACCAATGGCAAGAACGCCACCTGAGCCGTCAGTACGATCCGCTGAACCTGTTCCTGAAAACGCGCCACGAACACACCAACTACACCTATACCAGACCTCTGGCACAAGTACTGGTCGAACGTTACTGCCGGCGCCGCACCCTTAACCTGACAGTGGGCGCCGACACCCTGATTGCCAGCCCGGACGACGATGCCACGCTGGCCATCGACCTGCACAAGGTCGAGTTGCTCATCAACGAGACCGGGCCTGTGCTGCTCACCGTTCACCAACAGCAACTGGCCAGGTACTGGAGCCTATTCGACAGCAGCGGCGAAACCCCTTGGCAGTGGTACAGCAACGATCTGCGCCAACAACTGCAAACCGCCATCGATGCTCACCACGCGGCGGGCAGCTTGCCCACGTTCGCCTTGGCGACCGCCAAGTTGGTGCATGACTACCCCGGGTCGGCCCAACGCAGTCAATGGCCAAATGCCAATGGTCTGGTTGTTTCCGGCCTGCGGGTCGATTACGCGAACAACAGCAACCTCGACGTGGATCTAGCCAGCGCGGTGCTCATCGAGCACACCGATGGCGAGCCGGCGCGTGACCTGACCCTGCTCTACACCCTGAGCGGTAAACTGCTCAGCTTCGCTTCACGCCAGGACCTGCTGGAGACCATCGCCCGTTACCACGCCAGCACTACCCCGCAGACGCCGCTACACATAGATATCGCCCCCGTCGCACCTTCAGTGTTCGAGGACCAGGCGCTGGGCCTGCTGAATCAACAGTTGCGCGTTATCGAGACCATTGCCGGGCGCTACCACAGCGCACTGGATGCAATCACCCTGAGCCTTGACATAGACCGTTTCACCTCCATGGTCGACTTGTGCAGCGATATCGAGGAGGCTCAACGCCGTTCGCTCTCAGCGCACCTGCCCGAGTGGCTGCGCAATGCGCCGAGCCGCCCCTTGATGCACTACAGCACCCTGTTGATCGATGTCGCGCAGCGCTACCACGAAGCCAAGGGACGCTTCTGGCTGGACGGTGTGCCCACCGCCGAGGCCTACGCCAACCAACAACTGGCCCAGCGCCTGGCAGCCGACCATCCCAGCGATGCCTGCAAGCCGGAGCAGGTGCGTGTCAGCAACTACCAGGTCACCGCTGCCGCAGCGCCAGTGCAAGGTTCGATCGTGACCAGTGGCGAGGTAACGCCAGTCCAGTTCACGCTGGCACAGTTGGCCATCGGCAACCTGGGACTGTTAAAGCCAGGGCGGGTAACACTCACGTCCACCACTGCCACCCCACTGCCTACGTGGATGACCGAACGTTACCTGCACACGCTCATCAGCGAGCTGGATATCGCCACTGCTTACCCTGCCTTGCTGCGGCGCGAACTGCTGGATGACATGCCCCAGCGCCAGCAGCGACAACAACTGCTCAAGGCACAACTTGGGGCACAACTGCCGGCGCTGGCCATGGAATTGCACCTGCAAGGCAAGATCCCCGACCGACAAATCGTCGACCATGTCGGCCAGGTGTTCTCGTCCAACCCTGCAAAGACGGATCCCAGGTGGGTCATGCGCCCCCTGGGCTTCGTCAAATCTCCTGGCGCCACAGTGGATCATCCGCGCAATACCTGGCTTATTGAGGCGCAAGCACCCGATGGCGAAGCTTGCCTGCTGTATCGGCCCCTGCATGAAGAGTCGCTGCTGTACTTCAGCGACCGCATGGCGCTGTTCGTCGCCATCAGCACCTCTGGGGACTTGCAGGATGACCTGCTACAGCGCCTGCCGGCAGAGGATCGGCGCTTCTACGCCCATGGTGGCTTCCTCGAGCCACACCTGTTCGTGCCACTGGACGACACCAGCGCCGTGCCGTTCGGTACACCGGCGCCGGTCAGCCTGGCACTTGAGCCTGCCGAGGATGACGTGGGCGAGGCGCTCTACCTGGCCTGTGTGAACGAATCCATCGCCCGCTTCGAGGCGCAGGCCGTCAGTACCTCGCAAACCCGCTGGAACAGCTGGAAGGAACTCGGCTGGTTGCTGTTCAACAGCTTGCTGCCCCTGGCCGGCAGTACCTTGGGCAAGGTCGCCTGGCTGGCGCAGATGGAAATTGCCTTGGCCCAATTCATCACATCCGACAGCAAGCGCACCCCCACAGAACACCGCCTGGCCATGGTCGACCTGCTGGTGAACATCGCCATGCTGCTGTTTTCCCACTCGATCTTCCGGTTGCGCCTGGAGCAGGCGCGTGCGCCTTCAGCCCCTGCGCAATCTTCATTGCCCCTAGCCTCCAAAGTTCCTACCCCCAAGGTGACCAGTGCCCACGACTCCCTGCTTGACGCTCACTGGGCACGCCCGGGTCGCGGACTGAGCGGGCAACAACACCAGGCGCTTGAGAAGTTACGTGCCGCTGTCCCAGCCAAGGAGCTGCTTGGCTTGCAAATCCCGGCGGGCAAATACCAAGGTTTGTACCTGCTACGGACCACGTTCTATTGCATCGTCGCAGGTAAGGTCTACGAAGTCAGGGAAGACCCCTTGAGCAAGCGGATTCGTATTATCGGCCCAGACCAGAGCCAGGGATTCTGGCTGTACCGTAATGAAGTCGGGGTCTGGCAACTCGATCTGAGGCTCGGTCTCAAGGGGGGCATGCCCCTGTCGGAGCAGCTTCGCAAGCTCCAGCTGGGGAAGCAGGACGCCCTGCGTGCCGCCAACGACGTGATCAAGGCCGACAAGGCGCTCTTCCCTGCCAAGCTCCAGGAAATGACCACGCTCGAAAGCCTGGCACGCGCCACCACCGATGACAGCGTACTGAGCACTTGCCAGGACCGCATCAGCGCACTCTCCAGCTATTGGCAACAACACCTCGAACACCTGAAGACCCGTAACGCACTACAGGCGGTCAAGGACTTCAGAAAGGTCCATGCCTATGCGCTGTACAACGTCAGCTTCTGCCAACGCGTCCTGCACAAGATTCTGTACCAGCGCTACCAGCCAAACCGTGCGCAGTTGTTGCAAATTGCCCGACAACAACAGCAAGGCCAGCCTCTCAGCGCGGCCGACGTGCGCAGTGCCACACAGCGGCTGGACAACTTGACGCCGCTGCTCGAGCGAATGACCGAGAACAACACGCTACTGCGTCAGTGCCAGGACGAACTGGGCAAGCTGGCTGGCCCGCGCTTTCCTGAGATCAACCAATGGCGAGACCTGGCCGCAACGGTGACCGCCAATGCTGAGCGTGCACTGATCCTGCGTTTCCTGCGCCTGGAGGGACTGCTCAATCGCATGACCCTGGTCCACGGCCTGGAGGGCGATGCGCCCTACTGGCGCGACCGGTTCTGGGACAATGTGCAACTGGGGATCGCCCAGCGCGCCAAACTGTTCAACCTGGTGCAACCGGAACCCGAGGTCAGCATGCGCTTGCTGCGCAGCATCAAGGGGCACTTCGAGGTCGCCAACCGACAACTGGGCAACCTGATCGATCTGACTGTAGGCGATGCCGCATTACGTACCCTGCAACAGTTGCAAAGCGAACTGGATGAAATCCTCGCCGACGTCGCGCGCGACCTGAAGGAGCTACCGGACTACCCTCCCGTGCGCACCCTGGCGCAACTACGCAGCAAGATTCCCGGGCTGATCGAAACGGCCGAACACGGTGTCCTGCTGGCGGAACCCCGCGCCGAGGATGCCAATACCGTCGACTTGCCAGGCCCGGACAGCAAGACGCCGACGCGGACTTATCATCTCAAGCAAGGCAACTGGGTAGAGCTCAAGCCCGCCAAGGTAGCGCAACCCTCCAGCGAGCGCAGCCTCAAGCGCCTGCTGAAGGACAGCTCGGGGTTGATGAGCACGGCGCGCAAGGAGCTGGCGAACATCCAGCACGCGGGCAACCGCTACCTGCCGGTGGAGATCGAAGAATCCATCCTCCATCAACAAGCGCGTTTGCTCAGACAGGTCGACGCCATCGAGGCACGCCTGACCCAGGACAATGCCACCGACGAAGGCGTCAAGGGGCTGGACGCCGAGGGCACCGCCAAAGCCTTGCGTGCCTTGGCCGAGGAACTGCAACGCAAGGCCAGCCAGCTACGGATAGCGGCAGCCCTGGCGCAGCGGCCGCGCATGAACGAAGTGCAATTTCTGATCGAGCAAGGCCAGGTGCAACTGGCGAAGGTCGGCCCCCGGGTACGCCTGGCCAGGGTCAAGGGGCGCCCTGCCGACTTCCTTGACGAATACAGCATCAGCCATGATGGCAAGGTGTTGTGGTATGCCCACTTCCACTACCCGGCCCTTGAGGCTGCCAAGGTCGACTTCACCGCGGGGCACCTGAAGAGCCTGGCTCAACGCCATGCCGCAGGCCAGCAGGTGACCGAGGCCAACGGCACGACCACCGAAGTCTACCGCGCGCCGATTACCACGGCAGCCGCCAGCGCGTACTTCTTCAGCCTGTAATACCCAAGGGGCGCTGGCCTGCCAGCGCCCCGCCGGGCTCAACGGTCCTTGAACTGCGCCTCGCGCTTGGCGATGAACGCCGCCATGCCTTCCTTCTGGTCTTCGGTGGCAAACGCGGCATGGAACACCCGCCGCTCGAAGCGCACGCCTTCGCTCAAGGTCACTTCGAAGGCGCGGTTGACGCTTTCCTTGACCATCATGCTCACCGGAATCGACTTGCCGGCGATGGTCGCGGCCACCTTCAGGGCCTCTTCCAGCAGCTCGGCCTGCGGCACGATACGCGCCACCAAACCTGCCCGCTCGGCCTCCTCGGCGCCCATCAGGCGACCGCTCAGGCACAGTTCCATGGCCTTGGCCTTGCCCACCGCGCGGGTCAGGCGCTGGGTGCCGCCCATGCCCGGCAGCACGCCCAGGTTGATTTCCGGCTGGCCGAACTTGGCGTTGTCGGCGGCGAGGATGAAATCGCACATCATCGCCAGCTCGCAACCACCGCCCAGGGCGAAGCCGGACACCGCGGCAATGATCGGCTTGCGTCGGTTGGCGATGCGATCGGCGTCGCTGAACAGGTCGTCGACGTAGATCTGCGGGTACTGCAGCTCGGCCATTTCCTTGATGTCGGCACCGGCGGCGAAGGCCTTGGCGGAACCGGTCAGCACCACGCAGCCAATGTTCGGATCACGCTCGAGCTGGTCCAGGGCCTGGTTGATCTCGCCGACGATCTGCGCGTTCAGGGCGTTCAGCGCCTGGGGACGGTTGAGGGTGATCAGGCCGACCTTGCCGTGGATGTCCAACAGGATGGTTTCGAATGCCATGCAGACTGCTCCTTCAAAGATTGCGCGCAATGACCATGCGCTGAATGTCGCTGGTGCCTTCGTAGATCTGGCAGACCCGCACATCGCGGTAGATCCGCTCCAGCGGGAAGTCGCTCAGATAGCCATAACCGCCCAGGGTCTGCAAGGCATCCGAGCAGACCTTTTCGGCCATTTCCGAGGCAAAAAGCTTGGCCATCGAAGCTTCCACCAGCGCTGGGCGCCCGGCATCGCGCAATGCCGCGGCGTGCAGCACCATCTGCCGGGCCACGGCAATCTTGGTTGCCATGTCGGCCAGGCGGAAGGCCACGGCCTGGTGCTCGATCAAGGGTTTGCCAAAAGTCTGCCGCTCGTTGGCGTAGTCGCGGGCCACCTCGAAGGCGGCGCGGGCCATGCCCACCGACTGCGAGGCAATGCCGATGCGCCCGCCTTCGAGGTTGGCCAAGGCAATCTTGTAGCCCTGCCCTTCCTCGCCCAGGCGATTGGCCAGCGGCACCCGCACATTGTCGAAGACGATCTGGCAGGTGTCAGACGCGTGCTGGCCCAGCTTGTCCTCGACCCGCGCCACCTGGTAGCCCGGTGAATCGGTGGGCACGATGAAGGCGCTGATGCCGCGCTTGCCGGCGTCGGGGTCGGTGACGGCGAAGACGATCACCACCCCGGCGTTCTGCCCCGAGGTGATGAACTGCTTGCTGCCGTTGAGCACGTAGTGGTCGCCGTCACGGCGGGCGCGGGTCTTCAGGCTGCTGGCATCGGAGCCGGCCTGGGGTTCGGTGAGGGCAAAGGCGCCGAGCATCGCGCCGCTGGCCAGCGGCGCGAGAAACTGCTGTTTCTGCGCCTGCGTGCCGAACTTGAGGATCGGCACGCAGCCCACCGAGTTGTGCACGCTCATGATCGTCGAGCAGGCGCCGTCACCGGCGGCGATCTCCTCCAGGGCCATGGCATAGGCTATGTAACCCGTGTCGCTGCCGCCGTACTGCTCCGGCACCAGCATGCCGAACAGACCGAGCCCAGCCATCTCTTCGATGGCCTCCTTGGGAAAGCGGTGCGCCTTGTCCCACTGCTCGGCGAACGGCTTCAGCCGCTCCTGGGCAAAGTCGCGTACGGCATCGGCGATCTGTTGTTGCTCTTCAGTTACCAGCATGGTTCACCTCAGTACAGGCACTCGACGGCCATGGCGGTCGCTTCGCCACCGCCGATACAGATAGCCGCCACGCCACGGCGCAGGTTGTTCTGGCGCAGGGCCGACAGCAGGGTCACCAGAATGCGTGCGCCCGAGGCGCCGATCGGGTGGCCCAGGGCGCAGGCGCCACCGTGGATGTTGACCTTGTCATGGGGCAGGTCGAGGTGCTTCATGGCCGCCAGGGTGACCACGGCGAAGGCCTCGTTGATCTCGAACAGGTCCACCTCGGCCAGGTTCCAGCCAGTGCGCTTGAGCAGCTTGTCGATGGCGCCGATGGGCGCGGTGGGGAACAGCGCCGGGGTATCGGCGAAGGCCGCGTGGCCATGGATCAGCGCCAACGGCTTGAGGCCGCGTTTCTCGGCCTCGGAGCGACGCATCATCAGCAAGGCGGCGGCGCCGTCGGAAATGGAACTGGAGTTGGCCGCGGTGACGGTGCCACCTTCGCGGAAGGCCGGCTTGAGCTGCGGGATCTTGTCCAGACGCGCCTTGGGCGGCTGCTCGTCATCCTTGATGACACGCGTCTCCTTGCCCTCGGTGACTTCCACCGGGACGATCTCGGCGGCGAAACGACCGCTGCTGATCGCCTCCTGGGCGCGGGTCAGCGAAGCGATGGCGAAGTTGTCCTGGGCCTGGCGACTGAAAGCACCGCTCTGCGCGCAGTCCTCGGCGAAGGTGCCCATCAGCCGGCCCTTGTCGTAGGCATCTTCCAGGCCATCCATGAACATGTGGTCGATGATCTTGCCATGGCCCATGCGGTAGCCGCCGCGGGCCTTGTCCAGCAGGTAGGGCGCGTTGGTCATGCTCTCCATGCCGCCGGCGACGATGACGTCGGCGCTGCCGGCCAGCAGCTGGTCATGGGCCAGGATCGCCGCCTGCATGCCCGAGCCGCACATCTTGTTCAGCGTGGTGCAGGTGGTGTGCTTGCCCAGCCCGGCCCCCAGGGCCGCCTGGCGCGCCGGTGCCTGGCCCTGCCCGGCGGGCAGCACGCAGCCGAACAGCACTTCTTCGACGCAGGCGGCATCAATGCCGGCGCGCTCGACGGCGGCGCGGATCGCCGCGCTGCCCAGCTGCGCCGCGGTGAGGCTCTTGAGGTCGCCTTGCAGGCCACCCATGGGCGTGCGCACGGCACTGACGATGACGATCGGATCATTGGCGAGGGTCATGTGCATCTCTCCTTATTTGGCAGCCATGCGCAGTGCGCCGTCGAGGCGAATCACCTCGCCATTGAGCATGCTGTTCTCGATGATATGGCGGGCCAGCGCCGCGTATTCCTGCGGGCGGCCCAGGCGTGGCGGGAACGGCACCCCGGCGGCCAGCGAGGCGCGTACTTCCTCGGTCATGCCGGCCATCATCGGGGTTTCGAAAATGCCAGGGGCGATGGTCATCACGCGGATGCCGAAGCGCGCCAGCTCGCGGGCGGCCGGCAGGGTCAGGCTGGCGATGGCGCCCTTGGATGCCGCGTAGGCGGCCTGGCCGATCTGACCGTCATAGGCGGCGATGGACGCGGTATTGATGATCACCCCGCGCTCGCCCTGCTCGTCCGCCGCCCCTTCGGCCATGGCCGCGGCAGCCAGGCGCAGCAGGTTGAAGCTGCCGATCAGGTTGACGTTGATCACCTTGGCGAAGCTGCCCAGGGCGTGCGGGCCGTGCTTGCCCAACACCTTTTCGGCACCGACGATACCGGCGCAGTTGACCAGCCCGTGCAGGCTGCCGAAGGCGCTGACGGCAGCATCGACCGCCGCCTTGGCGGCCTGTTCGTCGCTGATGTCGGCCACCGTGAAGCGGGCATTGGCGCCCAGTTCGGCGGCCTTGGCCTCGACGGCGACGGCGTTGAGGTCGACCAGCATGACCTTGGCGCCGGCCTCGATCAGCATGTGCGCGGTGGCGGCGCCCAGGCCCGAGGCCGCGCCGCTGACGATGAAGTGTTTGTTGTGGATATGCATGGTGTGCTTCCTTCAGGCGCCCGCAGCGATCGGCTGCGCGGCTTGTTGTCGGGCGATTTCCTGGTTGCGCAGGATGAAGCGTTGCAGCTTGCCGCTCGGGGTCTTGGGCAGCTCGCCGACGAATTCGATTTCACGCGGGTAGGCGTGGGCAGAGAGGCGCTGGCGTACGTGCTGGCGCAGGGTTTCTTCCAGCTCGGCGCTGGCCGGGAAGCCCTCGGCCAGCACCACGAAGGCCTTGATCAACTCGGTGCGTTCCGGGTCGGGCTTGCCGATCACTGCGGCCTCGACCACGGCCGGATGCTCGATCAGAGCACTCTCGACATCGAACGGCCCGACCCGGTAACCGGAGGTGGTGATTACATCGTCGCTGCGGCCGACGAAGCTGATGCTGCCATCGGGGTTCAACTCGACGGTGTCGCCGCTTAAGTAGTACTTGCCGGCGAAAGCTTTGGTCGGCAGGCCGTGGTAGCCGCCGAACCAGCACAGCGGCGAGCGCTCGCGGTCCACCGCGAGGATGCCCGGCTGGCCGGCGGGCAGCTCGACGCCCTGCTCGTCCACCACCACGATACGATGACCTGGGATGGCGAAGCCGGCCGAACCGAGCTGCACCGGGTGCTCCAGCGCATGGTGGTTGCACAGCACCATGCCCAGTTCGGTCTGGCCGTAGTGGTCGTGGATGGTCACCCCCAGTTCATCGGCGAACCAGCGAATCACCTCGGGATTGAGCGGTTCACCGGCGCTGCTGACCACCCGCAGGCAACCCTTGATCGGGGCCGAGAAGGCTTCGCCAGCGGCGATCAGCAGGCGCAAGGCGGTGGGCGACCCGGCCAGGTTGGTGATACCCAGCTTGGCGATGATCCGCGCGCAGCTTTCGACACTGAACGGCCCATCGTAGAACGTGGTGGCATGGCCCAGGGACAACGGCCCGGTGACTGCGTAGTACAGGCCATAGGCCCAACCCGGGTCAGCCAGGTTCCAGAAGTTGTCGTCCGCACGCAGGCCAACTGCATCGCGCATGTAGCCCTGGAAGGCGACGATGGCGCGCAATGGCACTTCCAGCGGTTTGGCAGGGCCGGTGGTGCCGGAGGTGAACATCAGCAGGAAGGGATCGTCGCCACGGCGCATGACTGGCGCGCAGACGCTGTCCGCCTTCTCCAACGCCTGGTGGAAGTCCAGCTCACCGGCAGCCGCACCGACCGTGACCGTGATCGGGCAGCCCAGCACCTCGTCCAGCTTGGGGCGGTTGTGGCGGTCGGTGACCACTACCTTGGCATGGGAGTGTTCCAGGCGGTGCTCGATAGCCTTGGGCCCGAAGGCGGTGAACAGCGGCTGATAAACCGCGCCCAGGCGCCAGGTGGCCAGGATGGTGACCAGCAGCTCGGGGGTGCGCGGCATCAGCCCGGCAACCCGATCGCCTGCCCGCACCCCTTGGTTTTTGAGGACATTGGCAAAGCGCGCGGCCAGGGCCTGCAGTTGTTCGAAGGTATAGTGGCCACCGTTGCCATCACGGTCTTCCCAGACCAGCGCAGGCTGGTCGCGGCCCATGTGCCGGTCGCAGCACTCGACACAGGCGTTGAGGGCTTCAAGGTTGCCGTGCAGCGCCGCGCGGGCGGCCTGGGCAGGGTCGAACGCACGAGCGGCCTCGGCGTAATCACGCATCGTCGGACTCCTGGTTTGTTGTTTTTGGAGTGGAACCATCGGTCCGACGATGTTCGCGCCGCGTCTGCGCCGCGGCAATGGCCAAAGCTGTCAATCTGGATGACCGGTTTGGCCGCTAGCGCGCGATACCCCGCTCCGTACCGTCCACGATACGTGCCATGCGCTGCATGTACTCAAGGGTCAGGCGCTGACGCAACGGCTGGCGCTCGGCGCTCGGTGCAAGCGCGGCAAACGCCGCCGCGTCGTAGCGCTCGAGAAACCGTTGCCAGAATACCTGCCTGCACAGGCTTGCTGCGACCACCTCAGGTGTGCCCGCTGCTTCCACCGCATCATGGGCAGCGCTCAGCTGAGCCTCGCTCACACCGGGAACCCCAACCTCATGGTGACGACTCGGTTGGAAAGGCAAGCCCAGCCTGCGCCGCAGCTTGACCCGATAGCGCAAGGCCAGCGCTTTTTGCGAGGCTTCGCCAAGCCCCGCGCGCCCGGTGATATCCGCCTGCACGAAAGCCTGCAGGCGCTCCAGACGGAACAGCCCCCTGCCCAGCGCCAACAGTTGTGCGCCCGACATGGCAGTGCCTGGCTCTGCCGCCAGCGTCTCGGCATGCAACTGTCTCAATTGGCTAAAACCGTCGAGCACCTCATTACCGGGCGCCAACCCAGTGCTCAGTACGCCACGGACGGCCTGTGCGAATGCCTGGTCGGAACCTATACGCTCAAGAATGAGCCACGCGTGATGTTCGAGATCCGCTCTTGACCAGCCATGGTCCGCCTCGGCCTCCAGGCTATCGAGCAGCGCGAACAAGTCGGCATTGTGTGCTTGGCCTGCCAATTCGTCCCAGAGCGCTCCGCGCTCGAGCGCCGAGCTACCCTCGCCAACCCACCAGACGCGTCCGTGCTCGTATTCAGCCGACTCCAGGATAGGGTCCAACGCCACCAGGTTGGCACGGTCGGTCATGGTCAAACGGTTGCCCTCCACGAGGAAGGCCTCGCGAAATACCTGGGGCATGCGCAAGATCTCTTCTGGTACACCGCGCAAGGCGTTATCACGCAAATCCACCAGCTCAAGCAGCCCGCACAGCTCGATATGTGCCGGCCAAACGCGCAGCCCGCAGCGGCGCAAGCGTAGCTCGACCAGCTGTGGCAGGTGATGGAAATGCAGGTCGCAGGTGCCCAGCGCAGGGTTATCGCTCAGCTCCAGATGGCTCAGCAGCGGCAGGCGGCGCAACGACTCCAATGCTTGTGTATCCAGATGGATCTGGTTGTTCGACAACCGCAGGCGCCGCAGGTTGATCAGGTAGCCCAGGCCGTCCGGGCATCGCAACAGGTGATTGCGGCGCAGGTCCAGGCGCTGCAGGTCGGTGAAGGCACGCAGGAACCCGGCATGCACATGGCTGATGGTCGTATCGGTGATCTGCAACGCTTTCACATGGAAGAAATCTACCTGCAACGGCAGCTCCGGCAAGGTGGCCACTGGCAGGTCGCTGAACGCCAGGCGCAGCCCCAGGCGTTGCCCGGCGACATCGTGCATGTGCGCCTCGCCCAGGCCCCGCCAGGCGCGCAACAAGCGCTCGGCGAACAGCTGGCGAATTCGGCGTGAGGCATTGTCCATGGCGAAACCAACCCATTGGTTGACCGACCGCGTCAATTGCTCGAAGTCATCCTCGAGCGCCGCCAATACCGCTTGCGCGCGTACGCCTTGGCGCCACCTGATCTGCAGTTCCAGCTCCAGCTGCGCATCGTTGAGTCCAGGGAAGTACTGGCGCAACCCGTCACGCAGGATCGAGCGCTGCGATACCCGCCCTGGGCCACGGCCGCTGAGCAAATAGCCCACACGCCCATCGGCCAGCCGCTGGCCAGGGTTGAACCAGACGTGCTGGCCAGGCCACCCCAGCAAGCGGGCAATATCCTGCTGGGTACCGGGCAACTGCGCCAGCAGTTTGTCGCGAAGCTGCACCCCTGGCTGCTCCTCCGACAATTGCAGGGTAGCCGAGAGGTTTCGCGAGGCCAGCACGCTGGCGAGGGCGGCGAAGAGGTCGTCAGTGGCAGGCACCTCGACGGGGTTGCCAGCATCGTCGAAGACCTTGAACATGCTGTTTTCGCGTACCAGCACCCAATGCACGACGCTTTCATCCTCGGCACCGGCCGTGACCAGCACGTCTGTCTGCGCGATATCCCGGCTCAGGCTCAAGCGCAGGCCGGTGAACTGCAGCGTGTCGAGCAGGGTCAGGGCCAGCACGCCCGTATCGTCGGTGTAGGCACTGCGCAGGTAAAAGCCCGCCAGCATTCGATTAAGCCGGGCCATGCGCGACAGCGCCATCGCCCGGGCGTGCAATTCGCTGGGTAGGCGATCCTGCGCCAGTGCCTGCTCTGCTTGCGCCACGCTCACCTCCTCGGCCAGTGCCCGGGCATAGGCCTCAGGCAGCGAGGGGACGGCCTTGCACAACAAGGCAGCGAGGTCATTGTCGGCGGCCGGCAAGGCCAGCAGATGGTCGAACAGTGCGCTTCGCAACTCGGCCTGCCGGGCAGGGATATCAGCCGCTGTCGTAACCTGGGGCTGTGCCAGGCACCAGTCCAGCAACGGCTGCTCGGCAATATCGCCGGACGCGGGGTCCAGCGCTTGGAAGAATGCCTCGACCCGGGCATCCGCCGCGAAGCGCTCGAGCGTGTCGCGCAGGTTGATCGGTGTGCGCCGGTTCTCGACCAACAAGCCGCGCAACGCCTGTTCGTCGACCATCGCCGCCTGCATGATCTGCCGCGCCTGGCTCGCCGTGCGCGGCGTCGCCTCTGGCCATAAGGTATCGAGCATCCGCGCGGCGTCCGCCTCACCCTGCGCGCGCTGATACAACAGCTGCCAACAGCGCTCGCCGTTGTGCAAGACGACCGGGGCGTAGGCATCCGCCCGCGTAGGGTGGCGCAGCCGATAGGCGCCGTTGGGCTCGGGCTGGTGCACCTCATAGAAGCGCTCCCCCTGACGCAGCCAATGACGCTGGCCAGCGCTGAACCGTCCGTCAGCCTGCAAGCTCAGGCCGGTCGGCGAGCTGGCATAGGGCTCCAGGTCGCTCGACCACAGGCGCAGCGTTTGGCCATCGCTGCTGCTCCACTCCAGTGCCTGGAGATAGGCGCTACGCACGAACGACACCGCCGCCACGGTGGCTGCGGTGGCCGCCAGGGTGGCGGCCACGCCAAGCAAATGCTCCAGCGCCTCGTGTTGGTGCCCCTGGGACCATTCCGACACGCCTTCGAACACCTCGCCGACCGTCTGCGCCACCACGCCGGCCAGCAACAACGCGCCGACCACCGGGATGAACAAGCCGGCGAGGTTGACCAGGCTCAGGCCCGCTGACTGCCAGGCAGCGTGGCGAGCCTGGGCAGCCGCCGCATCGGCATCGGCGGTGGGCACCAATAGCAGCCGCGCATCATCCTTGAGTCGTTGCACCTGCTGGCGCGCCAGGGCCAGAAAGACATTGCCCGCCTGCACACGACCTTCCACGGCAAGATCGGGAAGCGGGTCCTGCAAGCGTGCCGCCAAGGTGCCGACAAACCCCGCGCGGTGCTCCAGGCTGATCAGCTGGGTGAAATGGTTGTGGTAGTCCGTATCCTTGAGCTCAGCGGCCAACGCCTTGTTCATCGCGGCGCTGGAGGCGTAACGCCGCAGGGCCTGGCGCGGATCGCAGGGCAGGTAGGCGATCACGCCGCGCTCGACCCCGGCGTGATCGCGCAGGTGGATCAACAGGCCATCGGCGACCGGCTGCCCCAGCACCTGCAACAGGCCTGGATAGCCTTTGAGTTCGGCCTGGGCATGCACCTGGCCGACATCGAGCACCTCGCGCAAGGCCAGCTGCTCCGCGCCACTGATAAGGCCCTTGAGCGCTGCCATCTCGGTGGCCAGGCGCAGGCCGGACAGCTTGTCATCGGCCAGCAACTGTTCGGTGGCCGGGTCGTAGATGCGCGCGAGTTCATCCTGGTACAGGCGACCGACATCCAGCGTTCGACAAACCTTGACCACCTCCTGCGCAGGCTTGGACAGCAGCTTGTCGGCCCCGGCCATCACCAGCCCGGAACCCTCATAGAAGCGGGTCCCCTGGGCAAAATTACCCATCAGCCGCAGCAGGCCGTTGGTTCGCGTTTCATGCTCGCCATAGCTGGGCAGCGGCTGAGCGGTAATTTCAGGCGATACCGTCAACCACTGCAACTGCTCGAATGACACGCCATTGGGCAGCGGTGATGCCAGTAGGGTCGCGAAATGGCGCTCGGCGAAGGCCTGCAAGGGTTGCAACTCGAGGGTGCGGGCGCGCAGGCGGGCCTGGCTTGCCTGATGCGCGTTCAACGCCTCGCGCAAGCGCTTGAGCTGGCCGCTGGAGGCCTGTTTCAGCCACTGCGGCAGTTTCGCGCCGATGAACGCATCGAGGGCGTTGTCCTGCTCGGTGTCTATGGATTGAAGCTCATGGGGGGCCAAAGTTGGCATGGCGAGATCCTTTGCCGGTTGTGAAACCGCCATGCTCGACCACCCGGGCAGCGCTTATCAGCAGGAAACAGGGCGGCAGCAAAGCCCCGGGCATTCAGGGCTCGCCGTCGCGGGTCAGGCTGAAGGCCCGATAGTGCCCGGGATTGCAGCCGAACCATTTGCGAAACGCCTTGTAGAACGAACTGCTGTCGGCAAACCCCAGCCGTTCGGCGATCTCCCCCATGGCCAGTTCATCCTGGCTCAGCCAGGCAATCGCCAGCTCCCGGCGCACGCTGTCCTTGAGGCCCTGGTACGTCTGCCCTTCCTCGGCCAGGCGGCGGCGCAAGGTCGAAGGCGACAGGCACAGTTGCCGCGCCAGGCCATCGCCGTCGGGCCACCGGCCCGGGTCCAGGCGCAGCAGGTCGGTGCGAATACGCCGCCCCAGGCTAGCCGGATCACGGTACTTGACCAGGATGTTGCCCGGCGCCTCGGCGAGAAAGCGCTGCAGCTCTTCGTCGCTGCGCCGTAGCGGCACGTCCAGGGCGTCGGTGGCGATGATCATCCGCGTGCGCGGGCGCTCGAACTGCAGGTTTTCCGAGAACATCACCCGATAATCGTCGCAAAACGGCGGCTCGGCGCAGCGCAGGTCGATGGCCAGGATCGGGATGCGCCGCCCCGCCAGCCAGCAGGCCACGCCATGCACGATCATCCAGAAGGTGAAATAGGTGAAGGCGCGACGCGGCTGATCGCGGGGCTCATTGATCACGATCTCGGCCAGGCCTTCCTGGCGCACCAGGCCAGGTTGCAGGTCGTCGAGCATCAACGACAGGAACGCCAACGCCGTTTCCAGCCCCGCGCCCAGGGTTGGCTGGGCCATGCTCGCCCGACACAGGAACGCCAGGCTGCCGCTGCGCAGGCCGCGCGGGTCCATGGCGAAGAACTCATCGTTGCAGCGCCGCGCCAGCAAGCGCCAGAGCCGGGCATAGGACTCGGCGCTGACCCGCGCCGCGGGCAGGTGCAACTGCTCGACGGCAATGCCGGCGCGGGCCAGCAAGCCGCCATCGGGCTCGCCGTGCGGGCAGGTCTGCAACAGGGCTTCACGCACCAGTTGCATGGAAATGGTGTCTTTCTCGCTCATCGAGGGTCCTGTCGTTACAGTGCCGGCCATCTTAGGCCGGGCCGTTGTAAACAGCCATCACAGGCCTGCTGCCAAACCCAGGAAGGCCTGGATCAGGCGCAGTTCCCGACGCCGCTCCAGGCAACCGACCAGGTGCTGGTTGACCAGCCCGGCCCCGCCCAACGGCCGCGCTACCACCCGCGGGTCATGGGCCACCTCGGTGGACGACACCACGCCGATGCCCAACTGCGCCGCCACCGCCTCGGTGACCGCCTCGCGGCTGTCCAGCTCCAGCAGCACCCGCGGCTGCACGTGGGCATCGGCGCAGGCCTTGTCGAAGGTGCGCCGGGTGGTGGAACTGGGCTCGCGCAACACCATGATCTGCTTGTCCAGGGTGATCAGCGGCAAGTCGCCAGCGGCGCTGGCCCAGGGGTGCCCCACCGGCAGCAAGGCACACAGGCGCGATTCGCACAGGCTTTGCAAGTGCAGGCCCTTGCGCGGCTCGATCTCGGTCAGCACCGCCACGTCGGCATGTTCCGACAGCAAGGCGGCCAGGGTTTCCTGGGCGTTGCCCAAACGCAGGTTGACGGTGATACCCGGGTAACGCTCGCGCAGCTGCGCCAGCATCGGCATGACCCGGTGCGGCCCGTCGGCGGCGACTTCCAGGCGCCCGGTGAGCAACTGCCGGTTGGCCTCGAGCATCGCCTGGGCTTCCTCGGCCAGGCTGAACATGGCCCGGGTGATGGCCGCCAGGCGCGTGCCTTCCTCGGTCAGCTCGACCCGCCGCGCGGTACGCCGCAGCAGGGTGATCTGGTAGTGCTCCTCCAGTGCCTTGACGTGCCCGGTGACCGCCGGCTGGCTGATGAACAGGCGCTCGGCGGCGCGGGTGAAGCTGCCCTCGCGGGCAACGGCGTCGAAGGCACGGAGCTGGAACAGGTTCATATCTATCGGCCTGGCTTATGGCTGGCATATCCACAAACAATTTGATTGATGAGTCGGTGAATTGCAACCTAGCCCCCATAGTTTTCCAGCCCACCGCCTGTGAGGAACCACGGAATGAGCACCGCCCCGATCCTGCTGACCCCCGGTCCCCTGACCACTTCGCTGCGCACCCGCCAGGCCATGCTCGTGGACTGGGGCTCCTGGGACCGCGACTTCAACCAGCTGACTGCCAGCCTGTGCGAGCAGTTGCTGACGATCATCGACGGCGCCACCAGCCACCACTGCGTGCCCCTGCAAGGCAGCGGCACCTTCGCCGTGGAAGCGGCCATCGGTACCCTGGTACCCCGCGACGGCAAGGTGCTGGTGCTGATCAACGGTGCCTACGGCCAACGCCTGGCGAAGATCTGCAAGGTACTGGGCCGCGCCTACAGCACCTTCGAGACCGCCGAGGACCAGCCGACCACCGCCGCCGACGTCGACCGCCTGCTGGCCGCCGACCCATCCGTGAGCCACGTGGCGTTGATCCACTGCGAGACCAGCACCGGCATCCTCAACCCGCTGCCCGAAATCGCCCAGGTGATCCAGCGCCACGGCAAGCGGCTGATCATCGACGCGATGAGCTCGTTCGGCGCACTGCCCATCGATGCCCGGCAGATCCCCTTCGAAGCGCTGATCGCCGCTTCCGGCAAGTGCCTGGAAGGCGTGCCGGGCATGGGCTTCGTCTTCGCCGAGAAAACCGCCCTGGCCGCTGCCGAGGGCAACGCCCACTCGCTGGCCATGGACCTGCACGATCAGCACGCCTACATGGCCAAGACCGGCCAGTGGCGCTTCACCCCGCCCACCCACGTGGTCGCCGCCCTGCACGAAGCGCTGCAGCAATACGCTGAAGAAGGCGGCCTGCCGGCCCGCCACCAGCGTTACGCCGACAACTGCAAGACCCTGCTCGAGGGCATGGCCAAGCTCGGCCTGCGCAGTTTCCTGCCCGCCGAGATCCAGGCGCCGATCATCGTCACCTTCCACGCGCCGAACGATCCGCGCTACCAGTTCAAGGACTTCTACGAACGGGTCAAGGCCAAGGGCTTCATCCTCTACCCAGGCAAGCTGACCCAGGTCGAGACCTTCCGCGTCGGCTGCATCGGCGTGGTCGGCGCGGCCGGCATGCAAGCTGCCGTGGATGCCGTGGCCGCCGTACTGCGGGAAATGGAAGTGCTGGACATCTGACCCCGCCTACCCAATTCAAGGAAATTGCGCACATGAACTACAGCAACCCCACCCAGCTGCAAGCCGCCATCCTCGACTGGGCCGGCACCGTGGTCGACTTCGGCTCCTTCGCCCCCACGCAGATCTTCGTCGAGGCCTTCGCCGAGTTCGACGTACAGGTGTCCATCGAGGAAGCCCGCGGCCCCATGGGCATGGGCAAGTGGGACCACATCCGTACCCTGTGCGACGTGCCGGCGATCGCCGAGCGCTACCGCCAGGTGTTCGGCCGCACCCCGACCGACGACGACGTCACCGCCATCTACGAGCGCTTCATGCCGCTGCAGATCGAAAAAATCGCCCTGCACTCGGCGCTGATCCCCGGCGCCCTGGACACCCTGACCGGGCTGCGCCAGGACGGCCTGAAGATCGGCTCCTGCTCGGGCTACCCCAAGGTGGTGATGGACAAGGTGGTCGAGTTGGCCGCGCAGAACGGCTACCGGGCCGACCATGTGGTGGCCACCGACGAGACGCCGAACGGCCGCCCATGGCCGGCCCAGGCCCTGGCCAACGTGATTGCCCTGGGCATCGATGACGTCGCCGCCTGCGTGAAGGTCGACGACACCGTGCCGGGGATTCTCGAAGGCCGCCGCGCCGGGATGTGGACCGTGGCCCTGGTGTGCTCGGGCAATGCCCTCGGGCTGACCTGGGAAGGTTACCGCGCCTTGAGTGCGGAAAAACTGGAGAGCGAGCGCAAGCGTATTCACGCGATGTTTGCAGGGTCGCGCCCGCACTACCTGATCGACACCATCAACGAGCTGCCCGAGGTGATCGCCGATATCAACCGGCGGTTGGCCAAGGGGGAGATGCCGCAGGGCGCCTGACCTTGATGTCGAGAATCATCGCGGGGCAAGCCCGCTTGCCCCGCGATGCCTTGCGGCTCAGACCGCCCGGTTCAACTTCACCCACGAGGCAAACTTGTCGATGAAGCCCTGCAGGAACGGCCGGGTCTTGTCATTGAGCTTGCCGCTGTCATCGAACAAGGTCGCCGCGCCGCCGATATAGGCCTCGGGCATCTGCATGCAGGGCATGTCGAGAAACACCAGCGACTGGCGCAGCGCATGGTTGGCGCCAAAACCGCCAATCGCCCCTGGCGACACGCTGGCCACCGCCGCCGGCTTGCCGCCCCACACGCTCTGGCCATAGGGCCGCGATCCCACGTCGATGGCATTCTTCAACCCGCCCGGCACCGACCGGTTGTACTCCGGGGTGACGAACAGCACCGCATCGCTGCGGCGGATCTCGTCGCGAAAACGCTGCCACGCCTCGGGGGCGCCTGCGGCCTCGACGTCTTCGTTGTACAGCGGCAGCTCGCCGATCTCGACAACTCTCAAGGCGAGGCTGGACGGCGCCAGCTCGGCCAGCGCGCGGGCCACCTTGCGGTTGTAGGAGTCCTTGCGCAGGCTGCCGACGACAACCGCTACCGAATAGACCTGGCTCATGGCGTTTTGCAACCTCTACTTGGGGATTGGGACTTAGTAGTTATAGATGACCGCTCCTCGGCCCCCGGTTTTTTTTCCGCCCCGCGGAAAACTTCCCGGGCGTGTCGCTGGTCTATGGGTACAGACATTTCCTACACGTTTCAGAGGTTTCCACCTAAATGGCAGCAGTAATGGTCGGCCAGTTCCACGCCCGCGACGCCGAAGGCCGTATCTACCCCGTCCATGAATTCCAGGAGTCGACCCTGCAGGCCGACGGCAGCACCCTGGGCGCACCGATCACCAGCTACCGGCTGGCCATCGGCGACCGCGTCAACCACCTGGGTGAGGACCGCTTCGAACTGGCCCAGACCGGCGTCGAGATCATCCGCATTCCTTGACGCAGTCCACCGTGTACAGTTGCCCGTCACGTTGCAGGCCATGCACGTCGGTGACGAAGCCCGGGAAGCCCTGGTCGAAGGCCCGGGCGCAGGCCAGGTAGTCGAGGATCACCCGGGTCGCCTCGGTGAAACGCTCGCCCGGCATGATCAAGGCAATGCCCGGCGGATAAGGCACCAGCATCACCGCGGCAACCCGCCCGAGCAGTTGCTCGATGGGCACCGCCTCCACCTCGCCACGCACCATCTGGTCATAGGCCTGGGCCGGGGTCATCGCCACCTCCGGCAGCCCGGTGAACAAACGCTTGAGCTGCCGCGCCGTGGCATTACCGTGGTAGAAGCCGTGCAACTGCGCGCACAGGTCGCGCAGGCCCAGGCCCTGATAGCGCGCCGGCTGCTGGGACACCACGCTGGGCAGGCACTCGCCCAGCGGCGTGTTGCCGTCGTAATGGCGCTTGAACTCCAGCAGTTCAGTGAGCAAGGTGCTCCACTTGCCCTTGGTGATGCCCATCGAGAACAGCACCAGGAAGCTGTACAGCCCGGTTTTCTCCACCACCAGCCCGCGCTCCCAGAGAAACTTGCCGACCACCGCCGCCGGGATACCGTGTTCGGCCCCCGAGGGCATCACCAAGGTGACCTTGAGCGGGTCGAGCAACACATAGTCGTCGCCCACCTCGGTAAAGCCATGCCAGTGCGCGCCCGGACGCAACAACCACTGCGCTGGCGCCAACGCCTGGCCGTCCTCCGCCGTCGGCGGCTGCCAGATGCTGAACCACCAGTCGTCGGCAGCGATATGCTCGCGCAGGTTGGCCAAGGCGCGGCGAAAGCTCAGGGCCTCGTCGAACATCTCCTGCAACAGCGAACGCCCTGCCGGGCCCTCCATCATCGCCGAGGCCACGTCCAGCGAGGCGAGGATGCTGTACTGCGGCGAAGTGGAGATATGCATCATGAAGGCTTCGTTGAAACGGTCCCGGTCCAACTGGCGTTGCGCGCCGTCCTGCACGTGGATCATCGAGGCCTGGCTGAAGGCAGCCAGCAGCTTGTGGGTCGAATGGGTGCTGAACAGCAGCGGGTCGGTGGCAGCGCGCGGCGTGCCCATGGCATAGCGACCGGCGAAGAACTCATGAAACGCCGCGTAGGCGAACCAGGCCTCGTCGAAATGCAGTACCTCGACACTGGCACCAAGCAGTTGCTTGATCAGCCCGGCGTGATAGCACAGTCCGTCGTAGGTAGAGTTGGTGACCACCGCCAGGCGGATCTTCGCTGGGCGGCCCTTGGCCAGCGGATGGGCCTGGACCTTGGCCTGGATCGACGCCGGGCTGAACTCGCTGAGCGGGATCGGCCCGATGATGCCCAGCTCGTTGCGCTCCGGGCACAGGTACAGGGGGATGGCGCCGGTCATGATGATCGCGTGCACCACCGACTTGTGGCAGTTGCGGTCCACCAGCACCAGGTCGTCACGGCCCACCATCGCGTGCCAGACGATCTTGTTGGCGGTAGAGGTGCCATTGATGACGAAGACGCTATGGTCGGCGCCGAAGTTGCGTGCCGCCCGGGCTTCGGCCGCGGCCAGGGGGCCGGTGTGGTCGAGCAGCGAGCCCAGCTCGGGCACCGAGACCGACAGGTCCGAGCGCAGGGTGTTCTCGCCGAAGAACTGATGGAAGGCCTGCCCCACCGGGCTCTTGCGATAGGCCACGCCACCACCGTGGCCCGGGGTGTGCCAGGAATAGTTGGATTGCGCGGTGTGCTGCACCAGGGCCTTGAAGAACGGCGGCAGCAGGCCGTCGAGGTAGTTGTGCGCGGCCCGCGCCACCTGGCGGGCGAGAAACGGCACAGTGTCTTCGAACAGGTAAAGGATGCCGCGCAGCTGGTTGAGCTCGCCCATGGCCTCGGCGGGGGCGTTCTCCAGCGTGACCTGTTCGCCCAAGGCGAAGATCGGCAGGTTGGGCGCGCGCAGGCGGGCCAGGCCAATCAGCTCGGCCATGTTCTGCAGCAGGCGGCTGTTGTCGCCGGCCCCCTCGGCGGCGATCAGCATGCCGGCCAGGCCATGGTGGGTGGCGGCCACCAGGCGCGCCTCGGCCTGGTCGGTGGCGGCGAGGACGGCGAAGCCGTCCTGGGCCAACTCGTCGGCGATGCCGCGCACCCGCTCGCCGGCGACGCTGTCGGCCTTGATCGCCCGGTGGACGATGAGGATCGGGAACTTGAGGTCCTTGTACATCGGGCGTCTACCTCTGCGGGTACTTTCCCTCAGGGTAGTTGATGCAATCGTGGGCAAGGCGCAGCGGCGACTTGCCCCGGGATAAGGCGGGTACTGTCAGTGCCTCAGCTGGCGGCTGGCTCGGTCAGCGCCTGCCACATCGCCGGCCCGCCGGCCGACTTGGCGATGGCGGCCAAGCGCTCGGCATGGGCGGCGAGTTCTTCCTCGCTGGCCATGATCACCCGCCCCGGCGCACGCCCGGTGATGCGACGGATCTCGCTGCCGGCACTGCCCTGGCCATCCTCGGCGCCGGCCCCCTCGCCGGCCAGCGACAGGCTGGTCTGGCCACCGGTCATCGCCAGGTAGACGTCGGCCAGCAGCTCGGAGTCGAGCAGTGCGCCGTGCAGTTCACGGCCGGAGTTGTCGATGCCGTAGCGTTTGCACAACGCGTCAAGGCTGTTGCGCTGCCCCGGATGGCGCGAGCGCGCCATCATCAGGGTGTCGAGAATGGTGCAGTGCTGGGTGATGTCGGCCCGGTCGTGCTGACCCTGCAGGGCGAACTCGTTGTTGATGAAGCCGACGTCGAACGCCGCGTTATGGATGACCAGGGTGGCGCCCTGGATGAACTCGAAGAACTCGTCGGCCACGTCGCCGAAACGCGGCTTGCCGACCAGGAAGGCGTCGGTGATACCGTGAACGCCGATGGCGCCCTCGTCACTCTCGCGGTCCGGTTGCAGGTAGACGTGGAAATGCCGCCCGGTCAGGCGCCGGCCCATGACCTCGACGCAGCCGATCTCGACGATGCGGTGGCCTTCGCCCACCGGCATGCCGGTGGTTTCGGTATCGAGGATGACCAGGCGCTGGTCTTGCTGCTGTTCCACGCGGGGGACTCCAACTGGCGGTGCTTGAATTCGGGCTGGGAGTATAACGAAATCGGGCCGCTTTGCGGCCATCGCGGGGAATGCTCATCTTGTGGGGGCGGGCTTGCCCCGCGCTGGCCCGAAAAACAATCAACGCTGGGCGCGTACTTCGTCGACCCCACGATTGGCCAACTGGTCGGCGCGCTCGTTGCCTGGGTGGCCGATATGCCCACGCACCCACTTCCAGGTCACCTTGTGCCGGTTGACCTGCTCATCGAGCTGCACCCACAGGTCGGCGTTTTTCACCGGTTCCTTGGCCGCGGTCTTCCAACCGCGCTTCTTCCAGTTGGCCATCCATTCGTTGATGCCCTTCATGACGTACTGCGAGTCGGTGGTCAGGATCACCTCGCACTCGCGCTTGAGCGCCTTCAGGCCCTCGATCGCCGCCATCAGCTCCATGCGGTTGTTGGTGGTCTCGCGCTCGCCGCCCCACAGTTCTTTCTCGACGCCCTTGAAAACCATCAGCACGCCCCAGCCGCCCGGGCCAGGGTTGCCCTTGCAGGCACCATCAGTGTAGATCTCGACGCTATCGCTCATGTACCACTCGTGTTCAGTGCTTTTCGGAATCGGGATGGGTGACGCTGCGGTTGACCTTGGCCAGCGGCAGCGGCAGCAGCTTGCCCATCGGCTCGCGGCGCTCCAGGCGCAGCGGTCGCAGGCCCACCACCATCTTGCGTGCCACCAGCAGGTAGACCCCCCCGCCGGCACTCTGCCAGCCCCCGGCCACCCGCTCCCAGCCCGCCAGGCGTTGCTGCCAGGCCGGCGAGGCAAGCGGCGGACGATAGCACCCGAAGCGGCGTTTCTCCAGCGCGAAGCCCAGCAGGTTGAGCCAGTCGCCGACCCGCGACGGCGAGATGCAGCGGGCCTTGCGCAGCGCGCCATGGCTGAAGAAGTGGCGCAGGCCCCAGCTGCTCCAGGGGTTGATGCCGACGATCAGCAGGTGCCCGCCGGGGCGCACCGCGCTGGCTGCTTCGCGCAGCAAGCCATGGGGCGACAGGCTGAAATCCAGGCCGTGCTGCAGCACCACCACGTCGGCGGCATGCTCCGCCAGCGGCCAGGCCTGTTCCTCGCAGACGATTTCCACCCCCGGCAACGGCGCGCCCAGGCGCACGTTGCGCTGCACCTGCGGGGCGCTGGGCGGCGGTTCGGCGCAGGGCCCGTAGTGCACCAGATAGCCGCCGAAGAAGCGTCGCAGCTCTTCTTCGAGCAACTGTTCCTCTTCCTTGAGCATCAACTGCCCAAGCGGCCCCTCGAACCAGTCGCGGGCCAGGCGGATCAGTTCGACCCAGTCGGGGTCGGCCTGGGCGAAGGCTTGGTCGGTCATTGCGTTCTCCCTCGAAGGTTCTCCGCGCGCGCCATCGCGGCTAAGATGCGGTCAATGTCCAGGCTTGGCGATACGGATCCGCACATGATACAGATCGATGCCCTACCCGCTTTCTCCGACAACTACATCTGGTTGTTACAGGATACTGCCAATCGCCGCTGCGCGGTGGTCGATCCCGGCGATGCCGAGCCGGTGCTGGCCTGGCTCGGCCAGCATCCCGACTGGGTGCTGGAGGCGATCCTGGTCACCCACCACCACCATGACCACGTCGGCGGCGTCGAAGCCTTGAAGCAGGCCACCGGGGCCACCGTCTACGGCCCGGCCAGCGAGCGCATCCCGGCCCGCGACGTGGCCCTTGAGGACGGCGCGCAGGCCACGGCCCTGGGCCTGACCTTCGAGGTCATGGCCATGCCCGGCCACACCCTGGGACACATCGCCTATTACACTGCGCAATCGTCCACGCCGCTACTGTTCAGTGGCGACACCCTGTTCGCCGCCGGCTGCGGCCGCCTGTTCGAAGGCACGCCCGAGCAGATGCACCACTCGCTGCAACGCCTGGCCGCGCTGCCCGCCGCCACCGAAGTGTACTGCGCCCACGAATACACCCTGAGCAACCTGCGTTTCGCCCTCGCCGTGGAACCCGACAGCGTGCACGTTCGCCAGCGGTTCGAGGACGTTACCCGGTTGCGCGCCGACAATCGCATCAGCTTGCCTTCAACCATTGGCCAGGAACGCCTGACCAACCCCTTCCTGCGCACTGCCGAAACATCCGTTAAACAAAAAGCAGACGAATGGAAGGGACATTCCAACCCAAGCCAAGCCACTGTTTTTGCTGCCTTGAGGTCTTGGAAGGACGTGTTCTGATAACCCCACGATATATCGCAATGTGAGCCAAAAGGTTGACCCAGCCGGGGCCGGTTTCTAGAATCGCCGAACTTTTTTGCCCGGATAACCGTCCCCGCCGATGTCTTCCCGTAGCCGCAGAACCGCTCATTCGGTCGCCTTGACGCGACTGGCACAGATCAGTGCACTGGCGCTGGCCGCCACCCTGGTCGGCTGCCAGAGCACCCGTCAGCTCGACGAATCCGACAGCGTTCGCGCGCACAGCTACCAGGCGCGGATCAAGCACAAGCCCGCCCCGCTGGTGGTCAAGGCCAAGGAGCAGGCACCGCCCCAGGACGTCTGGGAGCGCATGCGCCAGGGCTTCGCCCTGCAGGACGGCATGGACGTCAACCCGCGTATCGAGCAGCAGCGCCTGTGGTTCGCCAGCAACCCGTCGTTCCTCGAGAACGCCGGCGAGCGCGGCAGCCTCTACCTGCACTATATCGTCGAGCGCCTCGAAGAGCGCGACATGCCGCTGGAGCTGGCCCTGCTGCCGGCCATCGAAAGCGCCTACAACCCGATGGCCTATTCCCGCGCGCATGCCGCTGGCATGTGGCAGTTCATCCCGTCCACCGGGCGCCACTTCAACCTGCGCCAGACCAACTTCTACGACGGGCGCCGCGACGTCACCGCCTCGACCAACGCCGCGCTGGACTACCTGAACCGCCTGCACGACATGTTCAACGGCGACTGGCTGCTGGCCCTGGCGGCCTACAACGCCGGCGAAGGCACCGTCAGCCGCGCCATCGAGCGCAACGAGCGCCTGGGGCTGCCGACCGACTACTGGAACCTGCCGCTGCCGCAGGAAACCCGCGACTACGTGCCCAAGCTGCTGGCCCTGTCGCAGGTGGTCAACACCCCCGAGGCCTATGGCGTCAACCTCAACCCGATCGCCAACGAGCCGTACTTCGAAGCCGTCGCCATCAACGACCGCCTCGACCTGTCCCGCGTGGCAGCCTTCGCCGACATCGACGAAGACGAGCTGATCCAGCTCAACCCCGCCTTCAAGAAGCGCATGACCGTGGACGGCCCGCAGCAACTGCTGGTGCCCACGGCCAAGGCGCAGTTGCTGAGCGACCGCATGTCCAACCTCAAGCCCGAGGAACTGGTCAGCCTGCAACCGAACAAGGCGGTGTTCCAGGCCGCCCTGGCCGAGGCCAAGGCGCCGGCGGCGCGCAGCTACCGGGTCAAGCGCGGCGACAACCTGGGCAGCATCGCCAAGGCCAACCGGGTGTCGGTCAAGCAGCTGCAAAGCTGGAACCGCATCCGTGGCAACAACCTCAAGGTCGGCCAGGTGCTGGCCCTGCGTGGCGGCAGCGCGCCCAGCGCGGCGGCCAACCGCGTGGCTGATTCCAAGCAGCGTTCCACCCAGTACAAGGTGCGCAAGGGCGACTCGTACTACCTGGTGGCCAAGCGCTTCAACGTCGAGATGAAACACCTCAAGCGCTGGAACCCACGCACCGGGCATGCGCTCAAGCCAGGCCAGACCCTGACCGTCTACCTGTCGCGTTGATGTGAATTTCGGGGGTCGCGTCGCGCCCCTTTCGCGACACAAGGCCGCTCCTACAGGGAATCGCGATTCTCTGTAGGAGCGGCCTTGTGTCGCGAAAGGGCTGCAAAGCAGCCCCAATCAGCCAATTCCCTCAGCCTGCCTCACACCCTTTTTCCATTCCAGACAAGCTGTTACTGTACCCCGAACCCAGCCCAACGCCCTCTGGATCGGATGCCGACTTGATACGTCCCCTCCTGCTGTCAATCAGCCTGGCCTTGAGCTTCCCCGCCGTCGCGATGGTGAGCGAAAGCCACGGATACGCGCAGTTCGGCACGCTCAAGTACCCGGCCAGCTTCACCCACTTCGACTGGGTCAACCCGCAAGCCCCTAAAGGCGGCACCTTGCGGGCCATGGCCTTCGGCACCTTCGACACGCTCAACCCCTACACCTTCAAGGGCTCGAGCCCGGTCACCACGCCCAACTTCCTGCAGTACGGCATCAACGAGCTCAACGAGCCGCTGATGGTCGGCACCGGCATGTACGACCCTTCCGGCGACGAACCCACCTCCAGCTACGGCCTGATCGCCCGCTCGGTCGAGTACAGCGAGGACCGCAGCTGGGTGGTGTTCAACCTGCGCCCCGAGGCGCGCTTCCACGACGGCGTGCCGATCACCGCCGCCGACGTCGCCTTCAGTTACCGCACCCTGCTCAAGGACGGCCACCCGATCTACCGCACCAACCTGCAGGAAGTGGCCCGGGTCGACATCCTCGGCCCCCTGCGCATTCGCTTCGTGTTCAAGCGCGCCGGCAACCCGCTGCTGATCCTGCGCCTGGGCGAGATGCCGGTGCTGCCCAAGCACTACTGGGCCAAGCGCGATTTCAAGGCCACCACCTTCGAGCCGCCGCTGGGCAGCGGCCCCTACCGCATCGCCGAGGTGCAGCCGGGTCGGCGCCTGGTGTTCGAGCGGGTAAAGAACTACTGGGGCAAGGACCTGGCCGTGAACCGCGGCAAGTACAACTTCAAGCGCGTCGAATTTGAGTTCTACCGCGACGCCACCGTGGCCTTCGAAGCGTTCAAGGCTGGTGAGTTCGACATCTACATCGAGCACCAGGCGAAGAACTGGGCCAACGGCTACAACTTCCCCGCCGTGCGCCGCGGCGAGGTGATCAAGGCGCAGATCCCGCACCAGATCCCCACGCAAACCCAGGGTCTGTTCATGAACAGCCGCCGCGCCGCGTTCAGCGACCCCCGGGTGCGCCAGGCCCTGGGCCTGATGCTCGACTTCGAGTGGACCAACCGCGCCCTGTTCAACGGCGCCTATCGGCGCGCCACCAGCTACTACCCCAACAGCGAGTTCACCGCCAGCGGCCTGCCCACCGGCAAGGAATGGCTGCTGCTCAAGCCGTTCCGCGACCAGTTGCCGGAAAAACTGTTCACCCAGCCCTACCAGGTCAGCCACACCAACGGCAGCGGTATCAGCCGCCAGGCCCTGCGCCAGGCCCTGGCGTTGTTCGCCCAGGCCGGCTGGAAACTCAGCGGCCAGCGCCTGGTGGACAGCAAGGGCCAGCCGTTCCAGATGGAACTGCTGCTGGTGAATCCCAACCTCGAACGCATCCTGCAACCTTATGTCGAAAATCTGGCCAGCATCGGCATCGCCGCGCGCTTGCGCACCGTGGACCGGGCCCAGTACAAACAACGCCTCGACCAGTTCGATTTCGACATGATCCTGATGACCCTCAACCAGACCCTGAGCCCGGGCCTCGAGCAGTGGCTGTATTTCCACTCCAGCCAAGCCGCCACCAAGGGCAGCAAGAACTATGCTGGCGTGAAGGACCCAGTGGTCGACCACCTGCTCGACACCCTGCTCGCCGCCCGCAGCCGCGATGACCAGGTGGCCGCCGCCCGCGCCCTGGACCGCGTGCTCTCATGGCAGTACTACATGATCCCAAACTGGTACCTCGACAATCACCGCCTGGCCTACCGCAACCGGTTCGCCTTCGTCACCACCCCGCCCTACACGCTGGGGCTGAACAGCTGGTGGATCAAGCCGACCTCGGAGAAAGCCAAATGACGCCCACTCTGCGCCACCTGGCCGCCAGCCTGCTGCTGGCCTGCCTCACGCTCCCGGCCGTGGCCGCCCCGCAGCACGCCTTGACCCTGTACGACGAACCGCCAAAGTACCCGGCCAACTTCAAGCACTTCGAATATGTGAACCCCGACGCGCCCAAGGGCGGCACTTTCCGCCAGTCCAGCTTCGGCGGCTTCGACAGCCTCAACCCGTTCATCAACAAGGGCGTGCCCGCCGAAAACATCGGCAGCATCTACGACACCCTGATGCGTCAAAGCCTGGACGAGCCGTTCACCGAGTACGGCCTGGTGGCCGGCAAGATCGAAAAGGCCCCGGACAACAGCTGGGTACGCTTCTACCTGCGCCCCAAGGCCCGCTTCCACGACGGCCACCCCATGCGCGCCGAAGACGTGGTGTTCACCTTCAATGCCCTGATCAAGGACGGCGCGCCCCTGTACCGCCAGTACTACGGCGATGTCGCCGAAGTGGTCGCCGAAGACCCGCTCAAGGTGCTGTTCAAGTTCAAGCACGGCAACAACCGTGAACTGCCGCTGATCCTCGGCCAGCTGCCGGTGCTGCCCAAGCACTGGTACGAGGGCCGCGACTTCAACCGCGGCAACCTGGAAATCCCGCTCGGCAGTGGCCCGTACAAGGTCACCGAAGTGAAGGCCGGCCGCTCGATCCGTTATGAACGGGTCAACGACTACTGGGCCAAGGACCTGCCGATCAACCGCGGCTTCTACAATTTCGACGTGATGACCTTCGATTCGTACCGCGACAACACCGTCGCCCTCGAAGCGCTCAAGGCCGGGCAGTTCGACTACGGCCTGGAGGTGAGCGCAAAGAATTGGGCCACCGCCTACGACGTACCTGCCGTGCGCGACGGCCGCCTGATCAAGGAAGAAATCCCCAATGGCAACCCAGTGGGCATGCAGGGTTTCATCTTCAACCTGCGCAAGCCGCTGTTCCAGGACGTGCGTGTGCGCCACGCCATCAGCCTGCTGATGGACTTCGAATGGACCAACAAGCA
Source organism: Pseudomonas sp. VA159-2 (assembly GCF_024126635.1). NCBI lineage: Bacteria > Pseudomonadati > Pseudomonadota > Gammaproteobacteria > Pseudomonadales > Pseudomonadaceae > Pseudomonas > Pseudomonas sp. VA159-2. The sequence goes on from NZ_JAMYBV010000026.1 coordinate 49,764, forward strand.
GCTGTTCAACGGTGCCTACACCCGCACCGACAGCTATTTCGAGAACTCCGAGATGGCCGCCAGCGGCCTGCCCACCCCGGCCGAGCTGAAGATCCTCGAACCGCTGCGCGGCAAGGTGCCCGACGAGGTGTTCAACGGCGCCTTCCACAACCCGGTCACCGATGGCAGCGGCATGATCCGCGAGCAGCAGCGCCAGGCCTACAAGCTGCTGCAGGAGGCCGGCTGGAAGATCGTCGACGACAAGATGGTCGACCAGAGCGGCAAGCCGGTCACCATCGAGTTCCTGCTTGCCCAGACCCAGTTCGAGCGCGTGCTGCTGCCGTTCAAGCGCAACCTCGCCGACCTGGGGATCAACTTCGAGCTGCGCCGGGTGGACGTGTCGCAGTACATCACCCGCCTGCGCTCGCGCGACTACGACATGATCGTCGGCGGCTTCGCCCAGTCCAACTCCCCCGGCAACGAGCAACGCGAGTTCTGGTCCAGCGCCGCCGCCGACAACCCCGGCAGCCGCAACCTCATCGGCCTGCGCGATCCGGCCATCGACCAACTGGTGGAGCAGTTGATCAACGCCGACTCGCGCCAGAGCCTGATCGACCACTGCCGCGCCCTGGACCGCGTGCTGCTGTGGGGCTACTACGTGATCCCCAACTGGCACATCAAGACCTCCCGCGTGGCCTACTGGAACCACATCGGCCACCCGGCGGTATCGCCCAAGTACGACGTCGGCATCGACACCTGGTGGATCAAGCCCGACGTCACCCCCGCGGTAAGCGCGGCGCGCGCGCCAGAAGAGGCCAACTGACATGCTGGCCTATATCCTGCGGCGCCTGCTGCTGATCATCCCCACCCTGTTCGGCATCCTGATCATCAACTTCATCATCGTCCAGGCCGCCCCAGGCGGCCCGGTGGAGCAGATGATCGCCAAGCTCGAAGGCTTCGACGGCGCCACCAGCCGCATCGCCGGCGGCGGCGCCGAGGTGTCGGTGGCCGGCTCCAACTACCGTGGCGCGCAAGGGCTGGACCCGGCGCTGATCGCCGAGATCGAGCGCATGTACGGCTTCGACAAGTCGGCGCCCGAGCGGTTGTGGATCATGGTCAAGAACTACGCCCAGCTGGACTTTGGCAACAGCTTCTTCCGCGACGCCAAGGTCATCGACCTGATCGCCGAGAAGATGCCCGTGTCCATCTCGCTGGGGCTGTGGAGCACGCTGATCATGTACCTGGTGTCGATCCCCCTGGGGATCGCCAAGGCCGTGCGCCATGGTAGCCATTTCGACGTGTGGACCAGCTCGGCGATCATCGTCGGCTACGCCATCCCCGCGTTCCTGTTCGCCATCCTGCTGATCGTGCTGTTCGCCGGCGGCAGCTACTTCGACTGGTTCCCGCTGCGCGGGTTGACCTCCAACAACTTCGACGAACTCAGCACCACCGGCAAGGTGCTCGACTACTTCTGGCACCTGGTGCTGCCGATCACTGCGCTGGTGATTGGCAACTTCGCCACCATGACCCTGCTGACCAAGAACAGCTTCCTCGACGAGATCAACAAGCAGTACGTAGTCACCGCCAAGGCCAAGGGCCTGAGCCGCACCCGCGTGCTCTATGGCCACGTGTTCCGCAACGCCATGCTGCTGGTGATCGCCGGCTTCCCCTCGGCGTTCATTGGCATCTTCTTCACAGGCTCCCTACTGATCGAGGTGATCTTCAGCCTCGACGGCCTGGGCCTGATGAGTTTCGAAGCGGCGATCAACCGCGACTACCCGGTGGTGTTCGGCACCTTGTTCATCTTCACCCTGCTGGGGTTGGTGGTGAAGCTGATCGGCGACCTCACCTACACCCTGGTCGATCCGCGCATCGACTTCGCCAGCCGGGAGCACTGACATGGCCCTGTCCCCTCTCAATCGCCGGCGCTTCGAGCGCTTCAAGGCCAACCGCCGCGGCTGGTGGTCGCTGTGGATCTTCCTGGTGCTGTTCGTGCTCAGCCTGGGCGCCGAGTTCATCGCCAACGACAAGCCGATTGCCGTGCGCTATGACGGCCAGTGGTACTTCCCTGCGTTCAAGCGCTACCCGGAGACAACGTTTGGCGGCGAGTTCCCGCTGGAGGCCAACTACAAGAGCCCGTACATCCGCGAGTTGCTGGAGAAGAAAGACGCCTTCGTGCTGTGGGCGCCGATCCCCTACAGCTACCAGAGCATCAACTACGACCTGAAGGTGCCCGCCCCCGCGCCGCCCTCCACCGACAACCTGCTGGGCACCGACGACCAGGGCCGCGACGTGCTGGCCCGGGTGATCTATGGCTTCCGCATCTCGGTGCTGTTCGCCCTGACGCTGACCATCGCCAGCTCGATCATCGGCGTGATCGCCGGCGCCCTGCAGGGCTTCTATGGCGGCTGGGTGGACCTGGCCGGGCAGCGTTTTTTGGAGATCTGGTCCGGCCTGCCTGTACTGTACCTGCTGATCATCCTCGCCAGCTTCGTGCAGCCCAACTTCTGGTGGTTGCTGGGCATCATGCTGCTGTTCTCGTGGATGAGCCTGGTGGACGTGGTGCGCGCCGAGTTCCTCCGTGGGCGCAACCTGGAGTACGTGCGCGCCGCCCGCGCGCTGGGCATGCGCAATGGCCCGATCATGTTCCGCCACATCCTGCCCAACGCCATGATCTCGACCATGACCTTCATGCCGTTCATCCTCACCGGCGCCATCGGCACCCTCACCGCCCTGGACTTCCTCGGCTTCGGCCTGCCCGCCGGCTCGCCGTCGCTGGGCGAGCTGGTGGCCCAGGGCAAGTCCAACCTGCAAGCCCCGTGGCTGGGCATCAGCGCCTTCGCCGTGCTGGCGGTGATGCTGAGCCTGCTGGTATTCATCGGCGAGTCCGCCCGCGACGCCTTCGACCCGAGGAAATGACATGAGCCAAGACACCCTGATCGAAGTCCGCGACCTGGCGGTGGAGTTCGTCACTGGCGAGCAGGTCAACCGCGTGGTCGACGGCATCAGTTTCGACATCCGCAAGGGCGAGACCCTGGCCCTGGTGGGCGAAAGCGGCTCGGGCAAGTCGGTGACCGCCCACTCGATCTTGCGCCTGCTGCCCTACCCGCTGGCGCGGCATCCCAGCGGCAGCATCCAGTACGGCGGCAAGGACCTGCTGCACCTGGGCGAGAAACCCATGCAGCGGATTCGCGGCAACCGCATCGCGATGATCTTCCAGGAGCCGATGACCTCGCTGAACCCGCTGCACAGCATCGAGAAGCAGATCAACGAGATCCTCTTGCTGCACAAGGGCCTCACCGGCAAGGCCGCCACGGCGCGCACCCTGGAGCTGCTGGAGCTGGTCGGCATACCCGAACCGCACAAGCGCCTGAAAGCCCTGCCCCACGAGCTGTCCGGTGGCCAGCGCCAGCGGGTGATGATCGCCATGGCCCTGGCCAACGAGCCCGAACTGCTGATCGCCGACGAACCCACCACGGCGCTCGACGTGACCGTGCAGCTGAAGATCCTCGACCTGCTCAAGTCGTTGCAGGCGCGCCTCGGCATGGCCCTGCTGCTGATCAGCCACGACCTCAACCTGGTACGTCGCATCGCCCACCGCGTGTGCGTGATGCAGTGCGGCAAGATCGTCGAGCAGGCCGATTGCGCCACCTTGTTCAGCAAGCCACAGCATCCGTATACGCAGATGCTGATCAATGCCGAGCCCAGCGGGGCACCGGCTGCGAACGCCGAAGGGGCGCCGTTGCTGGAGGTGAAGGACCTGAAGGTGTGGTTCCCGATCAAGAAGGGGCTGCTGCGCCGCACCGTCGACCATGTGAAGGCGGTGGACGGGGTGAACTTCAGCCTGCCCCAGGGGCAGACGCTGGGCATCGTTGGCGAGAGTGGGTCGGGCAAGTCCACCTTGGGGCTGGCCATCTTGCGACTGATTTCCAGCCAGGGTGGCATTCGCTTCCATGGGCAGGATCTTGAAGGGCTGAACCAGAAGGCCGTGCGGCCACTGCGGCGGGAGATGCAGGTGGTGTTTCAGGACCCCTTTGGCAGCCTGAGCCCGCGCATGTGCGTGGCGGATATCGTTGGCGAGGGGTTACGGATTCACAAGATCGGCACGCCGGCCGAGCAGGAAGCGGCGATTATCGCGGCGCTGGAGGAAGTGGGGCTGGATCCGCGGACGCGGCATCGGTATCCCCATGAGTTTTCCGGCGGGCAGCGGCAGCGGATTGCGATTGCTCGGGCGTTGGTGTTGAAGCCTGCGCTGATTCTGCTGGATGAGCCGACCTCGGCGCTGGATCGGACGGTGCAGCGGCAGGTGGTTGAGCTTTTGCGGAGTTTGCAGGTTAAGTACAACCTCACCTATCTGTTCATCAGCCATGACCTGGCAGTGGTCAAGGCGTTGAGTCATCAGTTGATGGTGATCAAGCATGGGCAGGTGGTGGAACAGGGGGATGCGGGGGCTATTTTTCATGAGCCGAAGCATGGGTATACGAGGCAGTTGTTGGAGGCGGCGTTTTTAGGGGTTGAGCAGTGAGATCGCCGAAGCACTGCTTGCACGCCGCGAAAGGCGTGCATCGCCTGTGAGATCGAGCGCCGCCCGAGCGGCGCATCAGGCTGTTCTGCTGCATCCCAAGTCGCCCGTGTCGATTCGGGTCCTGGCCGCGATGCATGAAATGGAGGCCCTGCGGGTGCTGCTCGAATCGGCGTTGATCCAGGTGCAGATGCCGCAGGTGGCGCCTCGGACGTTGCATTAAGCCGGTATGTCGTGAGTTGCCTGGACGGGCCCTGTTCGCCGGCAAGGCCGGCTCCTACATGGGCGCGATTCGCCCGGAGGAGCCGGCTTGCCGGCGAATAGGCCAGGCCAGGCGCCGATCATTTCAGGAAGAGTAAACGCGGGCCCGGTGTAGGAGCGGCCTTGTGTCGCGAAAGGGCTGCGAAGCAGCCCCAGCACTCTTCGCAACACACCAGAAACCAGGGGCCGCCTTGCGGCCCTTTCGCGACACAAGGCCGCTCCCACAAGGGTTATGTGGTAGCGCTATCAATTCGGGATACGTCCATGGAATGTCATGTCCGCCGCGCCAAGCGCGAAGACGCAGAAGCCATCAGCCGCCTCGTGATCGCGGCGCTGCGCGAATCCAACTCGCAGGATTACCCGGCAGAGGTGATCGCCCGGGTAGAACAGAGCTTCGCACCTGCGGCGGTCAGTGCATTGCTCGATAGCCGAGTGGTTTTCGTGGCGGTCAAGCAGAACGATCTGCTGGGGACGGCAAGCCTGGATGGCGACGTTGTCAGGACAGTGTTTGTCGCGCCCACCCACCATGGGACAGGTATTGGCAGACTACTGATGGAAACCATCCATACAGCGGCGATCAGGGCGGGGATCACTGCGTTGCGCGTACCTTCGTCCATTACTGCCGAAGGGTTCTACGTACGCTTGGGTTATCAGAAGCTGCGTGACGAATTCCATGGTGGGGAGCGCACCATCATCATGGAAAAATCCGGCCTATCCCAGCAGGGCGCCCCCACTTAGCAAGCACCCAACCCGTGGCGCCCTGCCGCCCAAAATCGCCCGCTTCGAGGCTGATCATCGCCCCAGACCGTCAACCACAACACAAGCATCCCGTCACCAACGGCTGATCCGGATCGTTATCGACAAAAGTAACCACCACCCCCATGCCCACCTGCAACTGCGGGGTTGCGCACTGCCAATCGGTCGCCACCGGCAGCCAGCACCTGCTCTTGTCATCGAACCAGCCATCAGGGTCCCAGGGCAACTGCACCTTGACCCTTGCCAGCCTCCCCTCCCTGCCGGCCCCCTCGTCCTCCACCGCCAGCACCACGGCCGTCTGATCATCCAGCACCTGAGGCTTGTTGTGCACCACTGGTGGGCGGTAAAGCACGCCCCACGGCAGTACCGCCTGGCCATCGGCCAACACCAGCACATGGCCCTGGGCACTGTGCTGGAAGTAAAAGCGAATACCCGCTTCCTCGCACAAACGCTGCATGAAATGCAGATCGGTCTCGTCATACTGGGTGCAGTAGTCCAGCTCGGGGTAGCACGCGCCGAGCTCGAAGCGATAAGCATCACCGACGATACCGTGCTCCTCCAGGATCAAGGCGACGATCTTCGGCACCGACAGCCGTTGATAGATCCTGCGGTTGATACGGTGGCGCAAATAGGACAAGTGCGGCACGAGGGCCAAGTGGTAGCGTGTCGAACGCGCCCCCCGAGCACGTTGCGCAATGTGATAGATCCGTCCATGGATGCCCTTGCCACGCGGGTCAAAGCTGAAATACGCCGCGCGGTCGACAAAGCGTTGCAGATCCGCCTCTGGCCACTCGCTGGCCAGCTCCAGGTTGAAGAAGTACGGCCTGTTGGCCATCTCTTCCCCGGTGTAGCCAAGCACCTGGAAAGCATGCGTCACACCGTCGATGGTCAAACTCAAGTGGGTCTTATGGGCTGGGCTGAACATCCGCTGTTCTCCTCCTGCATAAGATGGGTGAAGCACGCGAAACCAGCACCCCGCCGCGCAGGACAGCCGGGCGCCGAGGGGCGATGCTTCACGGGATGCTTGAATCAACAGGCCGCGCACGCGCTGCCCGGGCCATACCGGCCTCGAGCAGCTGCTAGCACCTGGGCTCAGCTCAAACGCCGCTCTTGACCTTGGTCCAGACCCGGGTACGGATCCGCTCCAGCTTCAACGGCAGCGGCTCGAGCGGAATCAGCGTGGCGACCGTCTTCTTGTCGGGATAGATCCACGGGTTGTCCCGCAGCGCCTGTTCGACGAACTGGGTGGCATCCTTGTTGGCGTTGGGGTACAGCGTGTGGTTGGAGGTCTTGGCGATCACTTCCGGGCGCATCATGTAGTTGATGAACGCCATGCCTTCCTTGGGATGCGGCGCATCCTTGAGCAGCACCAGGTTTTCCGACCACACCAGCGCGCCTTCGCGCGGCAGGCTGTAGCTGATCCTGCGCCCGGTGTTGTTCTTGTCGTTGAGCGCCTGCGCGGCCAGGGCGCCGTTGGCCCAGCCCACCACCGCGCAGATATTGCCGTCGGCCATGTCGGCGTCGATGCGCGATGAGTCGAAATACAGCACGTAGGGGCGAATTTTCAGCAGCAGGTCCTGGGCCTTCTGGTAATCCGCCGGGTTAGTGCTGTTGCTGGGCAGGCCGAGGTAGTTCAGGGCAATCGAGATGATCTCGCTGGGCGAGTCGAGCATGGCCACGCCGCACGACTTCAGCTTGCTGATGTTCTCTTCCTTGAAGATCAGGTCCCAGCTGTCCACCGGCGCCTGGTCGCCCAGGGCCGCCTTGACCTTGTCGACGTCGTAGCCGATGCCGGTGGTGCCCCACAGGTAAGGCACCGCGTAGCGGTTGCCGGGGTCGTTGACCGCCAGCTGGGCAAGGATGGCGGGGTCCATATGCGCGAGGTTGCCCAGTTGCTCGCGGTCCAGCGGTTGCAGCACGCCGGCCTGGATCAGGCTGGGCAGCACATTGGAAGTGGCCACCACCACGTCATAGCCGGTGCGCCCGGCCATCACCTTGCTCTGCATGATGTCGGCACTGTCGAAGGCATCCATGTGCACGCGGGTGCCGGTTTCCTGCTCGAAGGCCTTGGGGGTCTCCGGCGCGAGCAGCCCGAACCAGTTGTACAGGTGCATCCCCGGCTGTGCCGCGGCGGCCGTGGTGCTGATGGCCGTACCGAGCAGCGAAGCGGCAAAAAGGGTTCGCAAACGTGATCTTCTCATGCAACATCCTTATCCAAACCATGTATCTTCTGGCCCTTCCTGAGCCCAGACAGCGACTATACCGGGCATGCCCGCAGAGTAAATACCCAAGAATACTTAGCCTTGACCTGCGATTCCCTAACCCAAAAGGGGTAGAAAATGCCGTTCGACCTACATGGACTGGCCTGGCACCGATCGATCGGCAAACTCATCCTGCAACTGGACCGCCCCGCATTCTGGAGTTCGCTGGTGCGGGTGTTGAACGAGTACGTGCAGATCGACAACTGGGTGGTGCTGATCTTCAGCCACCAGCAAGTGGAGGTGGTGAGCTTTCCCGAAGTGGCGGATGCGCACGAGGTCGACGCGCTGATTCATCGCTATCTGAAGGGGCTGTACCTGCTCGACCCGTTCTACATCGCCAACCGCGAGCACCCGCAGAGCGGCTTTTTCCACCTGCTGGATATCGCCCCTGAATACTTTCTCGACACCGAGTACTACCACCAGTACTTCGCCCAATATATTTCCACCGACGAAGCGCAGTACAACGTCCAGCTCGACGCCGACAGAACGTTGTGCATTTCCATTGGCAGCAAGACGCGCTTCAGCCAGGAACAGATCACCGTGCTCGACCTGATCAAGCCCTGGGTGACCGCGCTCATGCGCCAGCGCATGAACTTTGAAGTCGATGGCGAGAAGAACCTCGGTGAACCGCCGCCCTGGCAAGCAACGCTCGCCCAGCTCGGCACCCAGATCACCACCCGCGAAAGCGATGTGCTGCGCTTGTTGCTCAGTGGCTTTTCCAACAAGGAAATTGCCGGCAAGCTGTCGCTGTCGACGGAAACCATCAAGGTCCACCGGCGCAACCTCTACGCGAAGTTGAACATCAAGTCGCAATCGGAGCTGTTTGCCCGCTTCTTCATGGCCAGGCAGGACACCCTCCCGGCCAGTTGACCTCAGCGCTTGCCCAACAGGGCCTGGCGCTCGCGCCAGATCTCCTGCACGAACGGATCGGTGACGCCGTACAGGCCATGACCGCGGCGGATGATGAGGTTGGCCGCCAACAAGTCATTGGCCACCGGCTGCACCTCCTCCACGCGCACCTCGCGCCCGACGAACTTAGAATACTCCCCCGCCGCCTCGCTGGAGAACACCCCGCGGGTCTCGCCATCTACCGAGGCGATGCGGGCGAAGATGGCCTGGGCCAGCACCCCCAGTTCCTCGACCTTCATCAGCTCCAGGTCCGCCGCCGCCGAACGCAGGGTGGCCGCGATCACCGGCAGCACCAGGTCCGCGCCGGAGCTCAGGCTTGGCGAATGGACCAACTGGCGCAGGGCACGGATGAATTCCTCGGGCCGGCTGCCCAGGGTAGCGAACGCCTCGCTGGCCACCGCCAGCGATGGCAGGTTATCCAGGCCGTCGGCCGCAAGGCGTTCGAGCCAGAACGCGACATAGTCCTCGCCCAGCACCGGGTAGGCCACGTTGGTCGCGCCGGCGAACGCCTGGTTACGCCGGGCAGTCAGTTCGTTGACCATCGCCCGGTGCGAGCCGGTGCCGATGAACAGGAAATGGCCTGCCGTGGCTGGCCGTGGGTTGATGGCGTCGCGCGCGGCCTTGAGCGCCAGCATCATCTGCTGGCCGTCCTCGGTGGTGATGGCGTGCTGCACTTCGTCGACGATCAGCACCACATTGGCCTTGGCCTGGTCCACCACTTCGCCCAGGGCCTGGGCCAGCGTCACGCCGCCCGCCTCGCCCAGGGTGTCGAGGTTGAAGCCGAACTTGAAGCCGGCCAGCTCCAGCTCGGCACCGCGCAGGGCCCTTAGCCGCTGCATGAACGACGAGGCAGGGGTCTGCAGTTCGTGCAGGGCCTTGCGCACCGCGGCCAGCACCAGCTTCACCGGGCTGGTCTGGGTATCGCTCCACAGGTCGACGTAGATTACCAGCGCGCCCTTGGCCTCCAGCGCGGGGATCAGGTCGTTCTTGAGAAAGGTGGTTTTGCCCGTGCGCCGCAAGCCAGACAGGAACAACCCGGAGCGCAGGCCGATATCCAACGCGGATGGCTCGAGCAGCTGTCGAGCCATGTCGGCGGCCAGTTCAGGGCGCAGGAAGATGTCGGCCATTGGATTACCCTAAATTATTCACTGCCAATAATTATTGGCTTTGAATAATTCCCTGTAAAGTCACGGCTGCCACACCCGCACCGTGATCCAGCCCGCCAGCCCGAGCAAACACAGGACACCCACGCCATAACTCAGGGTACGCCACGGCTGCAGTTGCGCCAGGTAGGCCACTGTGTGCAGCACCCTGGCCAGGGTGAACAGCCCGCCCATCCCTGTCATCAATGCCGTAGGCGCCTCGAGCGCAACCGCAAGCCCACCTAACGCCATGAACAGCGGGATGTTCTCCAGATCGTTGCGCCATGCCTGCATGGCCCGGAGCACCTCTGGCCGCTCTTGTGGCTGCGCTGGACGCTTGAACACAGCCGCATCCTCCGGGTTGACGAACGCCAGATGACGCAGCCGGTAATAGCCCTGGTAGCAGGAAACCGCCAGCATCTTCAGGCACAGCACAACCACCAGGCCGGCATAGACCGCCAGGCCCGCGCTCATGCTGCGCACCTGGGCATACGGCCCTTGACCACGAGGTACAGGACGAAACCGAACGGCACCACTGCCGTGCGCCATACGCCGTTCGAATGCGTCGCCGCCAGTTGCTGCCCCGAAGGGTAACGGGTGGGACGCTGGTTGTTGCGTGCGGGGTCGTGCGGGCCATTGGTCATCGTGCGCTCCTGGGGGTATGTGTAGCACACGGTAGTGATAGCGCCTTCTGCGTGGCAATGACCTCACAGGTCATGGACGCTGCAGACAGGCCCGGTGTCCGCAGCCATGGCCCATAAAAGCGCGCCAGCGCCCTGGGCTAGGGGGCCCGGAGAACATACGCCCAACCCTGCCCTGCATGGACAGGGCGTGTTCATCGGCGATATCGTTGCCGCGCCACTTCCCCCTCATTGCCAATCGGAACGTATAGGGAGCAGAACGCATGTGGGTATTGGGCAAAGGACAAAAACCCTTCCTTGAGCTGTTACGAAACCTGTCCATACAGTTCATCCTCGCCAGTTTCATTGCCTTGCTGTCCTACAAAGCCGGACACGCCTTCGACACCCACAGAAGTGCCGATGGATGGGCGCTGATCTTTGTGCTGTTGGTATTGAGCGCGATCCTCGGGCTGGCCGTCATCGCCAACTTGAAGCCGTTCTTCACGGCCTTCATCCAGGATGAAGCCGCCGGTTTTCACGCGCACCAGGCAAGTTTGCCGGACCTGCCGCGCGGGGCACGGCTCAAAAGTTGCGCCCTGTTCCTCGCCAAGCATTGCAAACTCGCCCTTTTTGAATCTGTACTACTCGTGCTGGGGATATACCTTGCTTCGATCATCGGACTTTTTGTTGCCATCAACAGTGCCGCCAGCGCCTTTGGCCAATGATCCCCTTGCTGATCCAGGCATTCAGGCGCGCACGCCTGCAATGTTCCAACAAACGCTAGCCAGCCTCGACGCATGAGCACCCTGCCCTCTGCGCTCACCGCCAACGCTGGCGATCAGCTACGCCACTTCCGGCGCCAGGCCGGCCTCAGTCAGCTTGAGCTGGGGCTGCTGGCCGGGGTCTCGCAACGCCATTTGAGCTGCGTGGAAACCGGCCGCGCCAAGGCTAGCCCGAGCACCCTGCATGCACTGCTCAGCGCGCTGGATGTGCCGCTGGAGCATTGCAACAAGGTATTGCTCGCCGCCGGCTATGCACCGCGCTATGGCGCCAGCGCGCCAGACGCCCCGGCGCTGAAGATGGTGCATGACGCGCTCGACCACCTCCTGCTGGCCAACAACCCAGCGCCGGCCATCGTGATTGACCGCAACTGGGATATCACCGCCGCCAATGCCAGCGCCGGGCTGCTGTTCGCCATGGCTGGCGTGCCGACGCACGACGCGCAAGGCCTCAACCTGCTGGACACCCTGCTGTGTCCCGACGGGCTGGGCAAGCACCTGGTCAACGCGGCGCAGATACGCGCCATCGCCTGGCAACGAGCGACCCGGGAAGCTGTGGACAATCCACACCTGGCGCAGCGCCTGCAAAACCTGCAGGCCCCGCCCGCCTTGACCGCGGACGCGCTGCAATCACCCTTGGTACTGACCCGGATAGCGACTGACGCAGGCGAGTTGCGCTTCCTGTCCACGTTCACCACCTTCGGCATGCCGCAAGACGTTACCGTGGCCTCGCTGCGCATCGAGCACCTGATCCCGGCGGACAATGCAACCTGGCAGGCCATGACCACAGCCTACGACGCTTGGCAGCACAGCAATCGAAGCCAGCGTGCTGGCGCACCAGGCACGCGGTGAATGCCGCCGGCTACGGCCTGCAATACCTGTAGGAGCCAGCCGTGCTGGCGAACCAGGCGACGCGGTGGATGGCAGCGGGATTGCCCGGGCCTTCAATATGGTTTTGCCACACAGACTAAGTTAACGTGACGCCCCCTTTTGCAGACCACCCAAGGAGAGCCCGTGTCTGACACTTTCTACAACTCGCCGCAAACAGAGCGCACCTTCCCCACGCAAGAAGCCGAACATGCACCGTTCTATGTGGTCTCTCGCGGCAAGTTCCTCACCCTGTTCATCCTCACCTTCAGCCTTTACCAGCTGTACTGGGCCTACAAGAACTGGAAGCAGTTCAAGCTCAGTAGCGGTGAAGACCTGTGGCCGGTAGCCCGGGCGATCTTCGCCATTTTCTTCACCCACGCGCTGTACCGCGAGGCTGATGCCCGTCTCAAGCGCGATGGCCGCAGCATCCAATGGCCGCACCGCCGCCTGGCGACCCTGTTCGTGGTGATGCTGATCATCAGCAACATCATCGACAGCCTGGTGCGCAAGAATATCGGCTACCCGGTGCTGGATGCCGTCAGCCTGGCAATGCTGCCGGTCATGGGCTGGATCACCTGGCTTGGCCAGCAGGGCCTGAACGCCGCCGCAGGCGACCCGCAGGGCCATAGCAATGCCCGCTTCACGGCGCTCAACTATGTGTTCATCGTGCTGGGGGCCGCGCTGCTGGCGCTGGCATGCTTTGGCTTGACGCTACCGCCGCAGTGACTGGTGATCCGTTCGCGGCTGTTCTCGGAACAGCCCGCCCACGGTCCGAGCACAGCAGGCGCGGATAGATTTCCAGGAGCGGGCTTGCCTTGCGATACCGGCGCCGCCGGTGCCCTCCATCGCGCGGCAAGCGCGCCCCGACACGCCACCTGGTCGCGGCGCTAGAACGCGTAGACCAAGGTGGCCGTGGCGCTGCGCGGGGTGCCGTACCAGCCACGCGCGCCGATCGCGGTGTAGTACTTCTCGTCGAACAGGTTGTTGAGGTTCAACGACACGCTGGTTTGCGGCGTGAACGCGTACTGCGCCATCGCATCGACCACGCTGTAGGCGCCCTGGCTGAAGGTTTCGCCATGCGGCCCAGCGTTCTTCTTGTACTCCATGCCCTGCCAGCGCACCCCCCCGCCAATTTTCAGTTGCGGCAAGGATTGCAGGCGATAGCTGGTGAACAGCTTGAAGGTATCGCGCGGCACTTCGGTGAGCAGGCGCTTGCCATCGGCGTCTTCGGCCTGGGCGTAGGTGTAGCTGGCGGAAACCTGCCAATCGGGCAGGATCTGCCCGGCCATTTCCATCTCGAATCCGCGGGTGGTGGTACCGGACTCGGCGCGGTAGGCCTGGTTGCCGTCCGGTGCCAGCTTGTCACCATCAGCCACCGCGAAGTTGTCCTGCTGCACTTCGAAGACGCTCAGCCCGGTGGTCAGGCGCTTGTCCCAGAACTCGCCCTTGACGCCCAGCTCATAGTTCACCCCCTCCAGCGGCTCAAGATAGCCCCCCGTGGCATCCTGCTTGCTCTGCGGTTTGAAGATGGTGGTGTAGCTGGCGTAGGCCGACCAATGCTCATCGATGTCATAGACCAGCCCCAGGTATGGCGTGACCACCCCGCTCTCGCTACGCGAGGTGCGCGTGGTGGCGCCGCTGGCCAGGGTGGTATGGCTTTCGTCGCGCTTCCAGTCGATCAGCCGCGCGCCGGTGATCAGCGACAGGTCGTCGGTCAGGCTCCAGCGCACCGAGGCCACCAGGCCGTCCTGGGTCTCATCCAGGGCATCTTCGGTGGTCTTGTTGTAGATGGCATCCGGGATCGCCAGCGAACCGTCCCAGGTATGGATATTGTCGATAGCCTGGCTCGTCCACAGGTGGTAACCGGGGTTGCGGTAGTACGCCTGATAGTGGCTGGCCCCCAGGTACCCCTGGTGTTCCCGGGAAAACAACTCGAACGGACCGGCAGCCGACAGATCGAACGAGGTCTGCCGCGGGTCGCCCGCCCAGCGTCCACTCCAGGTCTTCAGGCCACTGCCGTCGGGGTTGACGGTACCGGCGGCGGCGGTGGCGAAGGTGTCGTCGTAGTGGCGGCGACTGTGTTCGGCGTTCAGCTTCAGCTGCCAGCCGTTGTCCAGCTGGTGCTCCAGGGTGGTGAACAGGGTTTTGCCGCGGCGCTTGTGGTAGCTCCAATCCGCCGCCGAGTTGAACGAGCGCGACGGCTTGAAGTGGCTGCCATCGGCATTGAACAGCGGGAAGCCATGGTTGCCGGCCCCGTCGTTGTCCATCTCGGAATACTCCGCGCCCACGGTCAGCATCGTGCTGTCGCTGAGGTCCCATTCAACCACGCCATAGGCCACCTGCTTTTCCAGCGACTGGCGATCGATGTGGCTCTTGTTGTCGGTGCTCGAGGCGACGAAACGCCCGCGCACATGGCCGCTCTGCGACAACTTGCCAGAGACATCCAGCTCGGTGCGATAGCTGTCCCAGGAGCCGGCCTTGAGGGTCAGCTTGCGCTGGGTATCGAAGGTCGGTTTCTTGCGGATCAGGTTGATGGTCGCGCCCGGGTCGCCGGTGCCCGACATCAGGCCCGTGGCCCCACGGACCACCTCGACCCGGTCATAGGACACCATGTCGGCCAGGTCGTCGCGAAAGCCAAAGGAGTCCGGACGATTGAGACCATCGACCTGGATGCTGCTGACCTCGAAACCGCGCACATAGATGTGGTTGGCATCGCTACCCGCCGGCCCGATACTGTCGACCACCACCCCCGGCGTCTGCTCCAGGACCTGGGTCACCTCCGTGAGGTTCTGGTCTTCGATCTGCTGACGGGTGACAACGCTGACCGACTGCGGCGTCTCGCGGGCAGAGAGGCGCAAGCCGGTGGCGGTATTGGCCGAGCCCGTGGTGTAGCTGCCAGTGCCTTCGCTGGTACTGCCCAGGCCTGTGGCATCGATGCTGGTCGCCCCCAGTTCGATGGCCTCGCCGCTTTGCGCCTTGTCCAGCACATAGCGCTTCTCCCCCACCTGCAGCACCCGCAAGCCACTGCCCTGCAGCAAGGTGGCGAAGCCTTGCTCGAGCTCGAAGCGGCCTTGCAACCCGGACGACTGCAACCCGCTGGTTTCGCTGTGGCTGAAGCTGATGGTGACGCCACTGGCGGCGGCGAACTGGCTGACCGCAGCAGCCAGGCTACCGGCCGGAATATCGTAGCGCTGCGGGGCGGCCCAGGCTGTGGTGGTCGCCAGCGCGGCACCGCAAAGGCTCAGCGCGAGGGTCGCCTGGCGAATGCAGCAGGCTAGCGAAGTACGGCGTGCGGACATGAAAAAGGGTTCCTGTACTGGGTAGGCTTGGGCACGGCTGATGCGCGCGCCCTGAAGAGCCGAACCAGTGCAGAAAATCTGCTACCCCAAATGCGAAAAATTCTCGGCAAGCTGAAACAGTGGCGGACGGGCTTTACCGCGGGAGCGGGCTGGCCCCGCGACGCGCTGGCGGCTTCAACCGGCCTCGACGGGCTGCAACTGCACCCAATAGCGGGTCAGGCGCCGCGCACGCACCGGCAGGGCATCTTCCAGGCTGGCCAGGGCGACATCGGTGTCGTCAAGGTTGAAAGCACCAGACAGCCGCAGCCCAGCCACCTCCCGCGCGCACCCCAGGTAACCGGGACGGTAGCGCGCCAGCGCCTCGACCACATCGCCCAGGCGCCAATCGACGCTGACCAGCATGCCCTGGGCCCAGGCCTGCGCACCCGGCGCCAAGGGCAGCAGCGGGCCCACCGCCTCGGCAGTGAAACGCAGGCCGTAGCCGCTATCGATGCGCACCACTTGCGTGGTGCCGCTGGGGTGCACCTGCACGGCATGGGCACTCACCGCGACATGGCTCACCCCGGCGTCCTGGCGCACGCTGAAGCGCGTGCCCAGGGCAAGGACGTCGCCTTCGCCGGTGCGTACGCTAAGGGGACGCGGATCCTTGGCGGTTTCTACCAGGATCTCGCCGCGGCGCAGGTGGATCAGGCGCTGGTTGGCGTCGTAGCGGATATCCACCCGGCTGTCGGTGTCGAGGTCCAGGCGCGTGCCATCGGCCAGGGTCAGTTGCCGGCGCTCGCCGATCCGCGTCGCGTAATCGGCACTCCAGGGCGAAACCCGGTAGCCCTGCCACCCCACCACCCCGACCCCAAGCAACAGGGCCAAGGCCTTCACCGCGTGGCGGCGATCGCGCCGGGCGCTCGCCAACGCATGCGCGGCGCCGCTGGGAGCA
Source organism: Pseudomonas sp. VA159-2 (assembly GCF_024126635.1). Lineage (NCBI taxonomy): Bacteria > Pseudomonadati > Pseudomonadota > Gammaproteobacteria > Pseudomonadales > Pseudomonadaceae > Pseudomonas > Pseudomonas sp. VA159-2. The sequence goes on from NZ_JAMYBV010000026.1 coordinate 66,096, forward strand.
TTGCCCAGCCGCCCCTGCAACTGCTCCAGCCGCGCCCAGGCCGCGGCATGCCGCGGGTCGGCGCCATGCCAGGCTTGCCATGCGGCGCGGGTGGCGGCATCGACGTGGCTGTCGTGCAAGCGCACGTACCAGTCCACGGCATCGCTGAGAATCGCCTTCATGCATCCTCGAACAGCAGGCAGTGCATCAGCCCGCGCGCCAGGTGCTTGCGCACGGTGCTCACCGACACGCCCAGACGCTCGGCGGCTTTCTCGTAGCTCAGGCCATCCAGCTGCACCGCCAGGAAGACCGCCCGGGTACGCGGGCCCAGGCCATCAAGCATGCGGTCGATGGCCATCAAGGTATCGAGAATGGCCGCGCGGGCTTCGGCGGAGGGCGCGTAGTGCTCCGGCTGCAGCGCCAGGGTGTCGAGGTAGGCGATTTCCAGGCTGCGCCGGCGGTAGAGGTCGATGACCAGGCCCCGGGCGATGGTGGCCAGGTAATGACGGGGTTGGTTGAGGGTAGCGGCCGTGCGGGCCAGCAGTACCCGGATAAAGGTGTCCTGGGCCAGGTCGGCGGCATCGGCAGCGTTGTTCAGGCGTTGCCGCAACCAGCCATGAAGCCAGCTGTTGTGCTCGCGGTAGAGCGCTTCCAAGCCTTTGTGCGCAGCGCCGTCGGTAACAACGGTGGACATCGTGGCGCTTCCCCTCGAAAGATTTACAGATGCAAATAAGAACGTATCGCAAGTGTACGCAGGAACAACGACATTGGGAATGCCAAGATCCACGGCCGTGCGCCAAGGCTGGCAACCATGGCTCGTCAGGCATGGCCACGTTGCAACAGAGGTGAGCGGCCTTGTCGAGGCGTCGGCCCTTTCCCTGGTGCCTGTCTGGGTAGGGTGTTGGCGTTAAGCAAAAAAGGGATAGGCGTCATGGCTCAGGGTCGCCATATCCGGATCGCGGATCTCCAGGGTAGACGAGATGGTGCCGCTGGGATAAGTGGACGCCCCAGGAACCGAATTTAGAGTAGGGAAAATAAATCTGTCCCCTTTTTCCCGAGCCGAGAACGCTGAGCTGAAACTGGAGCGTGAAATCCTAAAAAAGGCGGCGGTATTCTTTGCCAAAGAGTCCAGGT